>JBAZCD010000208.1:0-5789 GCA_041671205.1 Pedobacter sp. | reverse complement strand
GCTTTCAGCGCACCCAGCTCCCGACTTTACTCATTGGATGCCTTACGGGGTTTTGATATGTTCTGGATCATGGGAGCAGAAGAAATATTCCATAGCCTTGCAAAAATCACAGGCTTTCCGTTGTGGGTAAGCATGGCACAACAACTTACTCACCCCGACTGGAATGGATTTCATTTTTACGATCTTATCTTTCCGCTTTTTCTTTTTTTAGCGGGAGTTGCAACGCCCTATTCTGTAGGACGTGATCTGGAAAATGGCAAAACCCGTAAACAATTACTGTTTAGAGTAATCAGAAGAGGGCTGGTACTTGTATTGCTTGGAATAGTTTACAATAACGGTTTGAGTATTCGCGGGAGTATTGATGATTACCGCTTTTGCAGTGTATTAGCCCGCATCGGACTTGCCTACATGTTCGCAAATATCATTTACCTGTACAGCAGACAAACAGTACAGATTATCTGGTTTTCAGTTCTGCTGATTGCTTACTGGCTACTTTTGAAATTTAATTCCGCACCCGGATTTGCTCCCGGTGATCTGAGCATGGAAGGTAATTTTGCTTCGTATATTGATCGTTCAGTTCTTCCCGGCAGACTTTACCTCAAAATACATGATCCTGAAGGGCTGCTATCTCTTATCCCATCCATCAGTACTGCCCTTCTGGGTATCCTGACAGGCAGCTTACTCAAAAAAAGTGCGAAACCCAAGAAAGAAAAAGTGCTTTACATGGCTGCTACGGGTATAATCTTTATTATTTTAGCTCTGATATGGAATCAGGATTTTCCAATAAATAAAAATCTGTGGTCAAGTTCTTTTGTGATGCTTGTTGGCGGAATCAGTCTGATCCTGCTGTCCTTATTCTATTATATCATTGATGTTCTGGGTTATAAAAATTGGGCGTTCTTCTTTAAAGTAATTGGTATGAATTCAATCTTAATCTATATTTCGGGACGATTTATTGATTGGGAGTACGCCAATAAGGGCTTCTTCACCTGGCTGTTTCAACTTACCGGTGAACCGTATGATGCGGTAGTAAAGGCTGTATTTTTTGTACTTGTACAATGGGGCTTCTTATATTTTCTTTATAAGAAGAAAGTATTTCTAAGGGTTTAAACTATAAAAGGGCAGAAAAATCCGCTTTGAGTTTATTCCTTCTTTTGGGTATATATTTTTAATTTTTTCAGTATGATTAATCCTTCTTTTTCAGGCAAGATATGTCTCCTTGCCTTGTTATTGTCAGCTTCAGGTATGTATGCACAGAACACCCGGGCTCCTAAAGCGCTGGTTCCGCCAAAAGCTCTGAGGCCTGATATTAAAGTAGAGCATGTCATGAGCGTAGCACCTAAAAGTGTCCGGATATTATACGACGAATCAACAGGAAATGTATTTTTCACCTGTTATGACGGAGAGGTCTATCAGGTAAAAAACATTCAGGATAAAAATCCTGTTGCAGTAAAAATCCTGTCTGTTGAAGACCATGCCATTCCACGTCTTCAGGGAGCGGCAATTTATAAGAATACACTTTTCCTGACAGGTAATACCAAGGTAAATAACGGACTGGGGAATAAAGGAAGAATGGTTCGCTATGATCTTAACCCAAATGAAAAACCCCGGATGTCTGTGGTATTCAATACGGTTGAATATGGCACTAACCGCACAGTATTTGATCATGGATGGAATGCACTTGAGATCAGCCCGGATGGAAAATATATTTATGTAAACAGCGGAGCACGTACTGACCACGGAGAAGTACAGGATAATAACGGAGCATGGCCAAATGCCAGAAACGGAGCATTAACTTCACGGATTTTTCGTTTTCCATTCGACTCGAAAGATCTTGTATTACCTGATGATGAAGCAAAGTTAAAAGCTGATGGCTACATCTATGCCGAGGGTATCCGCAATGCCTACGATCTTGCATTTGATGCCGCCGGGAATCTCTTTGCAGTATCTAATTCATCTGATTATGACCATAATGAGGATATGTTTTGGGTAAGAGAGGGTCATCATTATGGATTCCCATGGATAATTGGCGGGATTGAAAATCCTCAGCAATATCCAGACTGGCAGCCGGATCCTGATACCGATCCATTCATTCCAAGAAGTGCTCACGCATGGGCTGTAAGATACTTCAGAAACGATCCTGATTTTCCGAAAATTCCGACCGGAGTTAAATTTTCTCCTGGCATACAAAATTTAGGCCCCGATGCTAATGAGTACAGAGGGCATTCAGGAAAAGTACTGGATGGCGACCTTACCGGTGTAACTGTAAGCACCTTCACTCCGCATAGCTCTCCACTTGCTTTATTTTTTGACAGAAAAAAAGTTCTTTCAAAAGATTTCAGAGCCGATGGTTTTACGATCAGGTATTCATTGGGTGCCCGATCAGCATTAATGAAGCCATTTACAGACCAGGGAGCTGACCTTCTGCATCTGGATTTGTCGTACGATAAAACCACTGATAATTATTTTGTAAAAACAAAGCGCATTGTAGAGGGTTTTAATGGAGCTACCGATGCAGTTATGATAAAAAACAATGTATTTGTTATAGAATATGGAGCTACTGGTGGTAATATCTGGAAGATAAGTCTGCCTAAATAAGTCCGGACGATTCAACAATCAGTTTTAACGTTAAACAATTCAATGAGTGCCCGATTATAACAAAAAAATGAACAGGATATCGCAGATAATCTTCATCTTCTTAAGCATACTTGCTTTCTCAAGCCAGGCACAGAACTACTCTATACTGGTAAAAGGTGGTCATGTAATTGACCCTAAGAATAATATCAATGAGCCAATGGATATTGCCATTAATGGAGATAAGATAGTACAGGTTGCAAAGAACATCGATCCCAAAACAGCGAAGCAGATAGTAAATGCATCCGGTTTATATGTAACACCTGGGCTGGTCGATATTCACTCTCACAATTTTCACAGCATGAGACCTGGTGATCCTGTAGCTGACGGCTTTACATTTCGCAGCGGAATAACGACTACAGTTGATGCCGGAAGTTCGGGATGGAAATCATTTGAGACTTTCAAAGAAGAGGTTATCGACAAATCAGAGACCCGTGTACTCGCCTGGCTCAATATAGTAGGTGAAGGCTACAGAGGAGGTGCATATGAGCAAAATCTCGGCGATATGGATGCAAAACTAACTTCGATTGTAGCACGCAGATATAAAGATCACATCATAGGAGTTAAGACTTCGCACTATAACGGACCTGAATGGACTCCGGTTGACCGGGCAGTCGAAGCTGGCAAACTTGCAGGCAATATTCCGGTCATGGTCGATTTCGGGGGCACAACGCCGGCACATTCCATAGAAGAACTCTTTTTTAAGCACCTCCGCCCGGGAGATATCTTCACTCATTGTTTTGCAGAACTTGGTGCGTCGAGGGAGTCTGTTGTTGATCCAAAAACAAAGAAAGTAAGGCCTTTTGTTTTTGAAGCTCAAAAAAGAGGTATTGTATTCGATGTAGGTTTTGGCGGCATAAGCTTTGCTTACTCTCAGGCTATTCCAGCCTTGCAACAGGGATTTTTTCCAAACTCTATCAGCACAGATATGAACAAGGGGGCTATTAACGGAGCGATGAAAGACTTATTAACAGTAATGTCGAGATTTATTGCGATAGGAATGGATTTGCCGGCCGTAATAAAGGCTACTACTTTAAATCCTGCTAAAGAGATAAATAGAGAGGATCTTGGAACACTTTCTGTAGGCTCTGTTGCCGACATTTCTGTCTTCAACATGAGAGAAGGTAAATTCGGCTTGTTTGATTATACCGGATATAAAATCAATGCCAGCAAAAAACTTGAATGCGAATTGACCATAAGAGCCGGTAAAATTGTTTACAATCTGAATGGAATTTCAGATCCTGTGGTACTTAACGGAGGCCGGCAGAATCATTAATTTAACCCTGAACCCAGTCTTAAAAATTCATTCTGCTTTGTTTGCCATTGCAGAATGAATTTTAAGAGCGTATTATTTAACAATCTTAACAATTAACTGGGAGGTGAAAGAACTATTATACCCGTATAGCATAATATGGTACACTCCGGAGACCGGATTTGTGAATGTACAAACTTCGTCTGCCCTGTTCGATTCAACACCGGGGCAATCTGCTGTCCATGAATAAGTTGGAGTAAGTGACACTACAGGATCACTGCCTCTCCTGACAAACATATCTGCCATATTATAATAATAAGATCCTGCCAATTCTGTAGTTCTTATTTCCATCTGTTTTACTCCGGTAGGCACTGTAATCTTAAATATCTTCTTATCTCCTCTTTCACCGCTTACTTTCTGATCAAATAAAACCTCAGCATTACTTCCTACCCCCCCGGTTCCGGTACTCCCTCCGGTATTTTTAACCCCCTTATTTATGGTATATGAAGCTGAGCCGTCAGGCGTAATTTTAAGCTTATTGTCAATAATTTCTGCATTTCCCCAGATCAAAAACTCCTGCCCAATACCCTTCCCATGCTTCTTCAATTGCGTCAGATACTTTTTTACATTCCAAAAAAGTCGTAATTAAAGAATTGACAACATCCAGGTTGAAAGCTTATTCATAAACCAGAATCTATTTTTCATATTTTTTTTACTCAAAACTATTGCGGGAGTTCCAGAAATAAAATCATAAGATACAGCCAATGTCTCAGAGGAACAATGATGAGGCGCGCAAAAAATGCCCTGCACGCCAATCTCCGGTTTACCCAAAGAACGCAATTAGAATCCGTAAAAAACTTCTTCCTGCATGAACAGGTTTGCCTTTAAATTGGAATTGGCTAAAATCGACAATTTGTTTCTAATCTGACTCCTGATTCGAAATTATGACAGGATTATCCTATTTTCATAGCAGAAATTAAAAATGATGAATATTTCAAACTTCAAACCCGTATATATTGCTGCACTGTTACTTTTCAGTCAGTGCAGTATGGCGCAAAATGATAAAGGCAGAATTGATTTCGAAACCTACAATCCACCTTCATCACTGATTGTACCGGAGCATGTTTTAACAAGAGCCAAATTCCCATTCATTGATGTGCACAACCATCAGGGTAATATGCCTTCACAAAACCTTAAGACCCTGTTATCAGAGATGGATAAGCTGAATATGAGGACCATGGTCAACCTAAGCGGAAGAAGCGGTGATTTTCTGACCCTTGCTGTAAAAAATGCGAAACAAGCTGATCCAAACCGATTAATCGTTTTTGCAAACCTGACTTTTTCAGGAATCGGAGAAGCCGGCTGGGGACAAAAAGCAGCGAAGCAATTGGAGGAAGATGTAAAATCAGGTGCTCAGGGCTTAAAAATATTTAAGAATCTGGGCTTTTCTGTTAAAGACAATGCCGGAAATTTGATAAGGGTAGATGATCCTGCACTCGATCCGGTATGGGATAAATGTGCACAATTAAAAATTCCTGTGCTGATTCATACTGCTGATCCAAAACAATTCTGGGATGAAGCAAATGAACAAAACGAGCGCTGGCTTGAACTTTTAACCCAGCCAGGAAGAAAACGCAGCAAGTCGGATGGATTTTCATGGGAAGAGCTTATTCAGCAGCAACATAATCTGATCAGAAAGCATCCGGAAACAAACTTCATCATTGCTCACTTTGGCTGGTATGCCAATAATCTGGATCAGCTGGGAAAACTACTCGATACCTATCCGAATATGAATGTTGAATTCGGAGCCATTATAGCTGAGCTGGGAAGGCAGCCAAGAAGAGCGAAACTATTTTTCGAAAAATATCAGGACCGGATTCTGTTTGGAAAAGATAGCTGGGTA
>JBAZCD010000207.1:0-5809 GCA_041671205.1 Pedobacter sp. | reverse complement strand
CCGGATACCATCCTCTTTGATACCAGAGCCGTACTCAACAGGGAATGGGTGGATGGGAGACTTTGATGCTATTGACAGTGGACAATGGATAATTAACAAAATAGATGGGCAAATGAGAGAATCAGCTACCCGATAGTATTCTAGGTTTATGACAAAAGCAAATAAAAGAGATAAAATATATTTATCAAGCTGCTGATCGATAGTTATCCACATACAATTCCTGCCGTTTAATGAGGGAGAACATCCGTAAAATCAGTTTGAATTTGACATTATTCAGAACCAGCGCATAGCTTTTCGTTTGCCTTTTTCGAGCCGCATATTCACCAATGTCTTTATCGTGGACTATGGCGGCCCTAGCTGCTTGGTTGAGCTCTTGTTTAAGTTCTTTATTAGCAATATGGCTCACACGTGCCCTGCCTCGAATACTGGTTCCCGAAGAATGACTAAAGGGTACCACGCCGATATAAACAGCATATTTACGGGCGTCAGAAAACAAGGTAAAATTGGCCGTATAAGCCAGCGTCATCCAGGCATTGACCGGGCCCACCCCCTTAATACTGGTTAGTATCCTGTAGTTCTGCAATAGCTGATCATCTGAGGCAATCAGTGCATTGATCTTTTGCTCTACCTTGGAGATATATCCTTGGGTAGTCTTTATTTTTTCTCGTGACAACAGGGCGATGGTATCACCTTTACGTTGTCCGTACATATGAGCCCGCTCTTTAAGTGTGGCCTGCAAACCTGCTTTTTCGCGCACAAGCCTTTTCCGAAAAGAGAGCAGTTGCTTGAGTTCCATGATCTGTTCGTTAACAGGCTCAGAGGGCTTTAGTCGCCGGATCTTTTCCTGGCCATAGGTGGCGATTCTGTAAGAATCGGCTTGATCATTTTTCCCTCGCTGGATACCCATGGATTGTTTAATCTCCAATCCTGCAAGACGACAATAACTAAGTCCTAAAGAAGAACAGAACTGCATAAAGCGGTATTCATAGCCGCCCGTATGTTCCATGACAACCAGCGTTTGCTCCAGATCGAACTGATGTTCTTTACACCATTTCCTAAACAGGGCGAACCCCTTACTGTCGTTACTGATCCGCAGATGAAGATGCTCTTCGGCACAGCTGATGTCCAGGGTGAGCTTCGATACATCTACACCCAGAATTACTTCCCATTTTTTCATAAGTTTGTGTTAATCGTTTAAAATAGTTGCCATTTGCCGATCACCTTTGATTGCTCGGAAAAAGTATTCTAGTTTGGCCTTGGGCAACTCAAAAAGGCAGGGACTTATACTATCGGAAGCCCTAAAAGGCTAACATCGGAAATAGTTCACCCTGCCTTTTTAAATTTAACGATTTCCACAAAAGATCAGGTTATTAACACCCCCTGCACCCCCCAAATAATAACAATCGACTACCTCAACTTTCTTTATTTAAAACCAAAGGTATCGGGTTGACAATAAGGAATTAGAGCTAAGACATTGACTTCTTCTTTAAAAGGATTGTTCATGTCCCCCTTCGGAGGGGGGCGCCTAAGCCAAGTGCGGTTGCAGGGGGAGGATTTACTTTAGAGTTGATAATTGAGACCCGATAGTATCGGGTTGATAATTGACCGTCATCCTGCTTTAAGCTTTTTGCTTTCTTTACTCAAGAGCAATATTTTTCCAATTAACACCAATCCCCACTTTAAGCTTTTTGTTTTTTGCTTTCAGCTTTAAACTTTCTGTCCATCCTCCCCCTTTTATTCCCCCGCCAGCGGGGGATACTGGGTGCATAGGTATCCTGATAAGTACAATATTTTTTCAATTAACTCAAATTCCCGCTTTCAGCTTTTTGCTTTAAACTTTAAGCTTTCCAATAAGAGCAATATTTTTCCAATTAACACCAATCCTCGCTTTAAGCTTTCAACTTTTAGCTTTCAAAAGGAGTCTAACAAAATTCCCACCCAATATCTTCTTCACATCTTTACCCGAATAACCCCTTTGCAATAATGCTTCAGTAATGAGCGGGTATTTGGAAACATCATCAAGGCCTTTTGGGTAAGATTCTGCTCCGTCATAATCAGCACCGAGTCCAACATGATCTGTTCCAACAAGCTTGACCATGTGATCAATATGATCAATAAGCAGGGACAATGGGGCACGCATATCCTCGATTTCCTGACGGTATTTCTTGTTAATCTCTTCCGAAGCCCTCGAACGGTTCTGATATCTTTCGGTCAATGAATTTAGTTCTGCCTTATGTCTGTCAGCATATTCCTTTTGTTTCCGGGAATAGGTACTATCAATAAATCCAGTATAGAAATTCACAAATATCACCCCTCCTGTCTTAGCAATGGCTTTGATCTGATCATCTTTCAGATTACGTTGATGGGCATTAAAAACATAAGCTGAACTGTGTGAGGCCATTACAGGCTTTGTTGAAGCCCTGATCGCATCGTAAAAAGTGGTCTCTCCAACATGCGAAAGATCCACGATCACACCCAGTTCGTTCATCCGCCTGATGATCTGTTTGCCCAGGTCGCTGAGTCCGATTTGCTTTAAACTATCCTTTTTGAAAGTCTCTTCAAAGGCAGAGCTTGCCCATAGAGTACTGTTATTCCAGGTCAGGGTCATATAGGTCATACCCCGTTTGGCCAGTGCATCCAGATTCTCAAGTTTGTTCTCGATCATATGCCCGCCCTCAACACCAAACAAAGCAGCCATTTTTCCCTGTTTCACAGCTGCCTGCAGTTCAGCCGCAGTCCTTACCTTAGCGATCCTATCCGGATGACGTTTGATCAATGCATCTAATGAATCAATCTGCCGGTTTGCCCATGCAAATCCTCCGGTATAATCACTCCAAACCGAAAAGACCTGCACATCCAATCCGCCTTCCTTAGCACGTACCAAGTCAAAATTACCACCCTTTTGACGAACGCCAATATCAATACCCGACTTAATCTGATCAGATAAAATATCTCCATGGGTATCAACCACAATGGCCTTTTTGTGAAGTTTTGTTCCAGTCTGAGCACTCACACTGAGCGCCGTTAATAAAAATATACTGACAAATAAATGCTTCATCTGTTTTCTTTAGGTCTGTAAAATGCCTGCGTTAAAGGACTTCTCTATTGGCGACTGATTCGCTGCCTCAATTCCCATCGAAATTACCTTGCGGGTCTCAAGGGGATCTATAATTCCATCGACCCATAAACGGGATGCCGCATAATATGGTGTGGTTTGCGCATCATAACGGTCTTTTATTTCATTTAACAATTCATCCTCTTTCTCCTGGGTAATTACCTCCCCTTTTGCTTTCAGAGAAGCTTCCTGAATTTGAAGCAATACTTTAGCAGCTTGCTGACCACCCATCACAGCAATCTTAGCCGAAGGCCAGGCATAGATCAAGCGCGGATCATAGGCCTTACCGCACATCGCATAATTGCCTGCCCCATAGGAGTTTCCAATCACTATGGTAAACTTCGGAACAACCGAATTAGCGACAACATTCACCATTTTAGCTCCATCTTTGATGATTCCACCCTGCTCCGAGCGACTCCCAACCATGAAACCGGTCACATCCTGTAAAAACACCAGTGGAATCTTCTTCTGATTGCAATTCATGATAAAACGGGTGGCCTTATCAGCCGAATCGGAGTAGATTACTCCCCCGAACTGCATTTCCCCCTTTTTATTTTTCACCACCTTGCGCTGATTGGCAATAATACCTACCGCCCAACCATCGATACGGCCCAAACCACAGATAATGCTCTGCCCGTATAACTTTTTATACTCTTCAAATTCAGAATTGTCGAGCAGACGCAGAATGACCTCACGCATATCATAGGGGCTCTCCCTGTTTTCAGGAAGAAGACCGTAGATCTCCTGCTCATCCATCTTCGGTTCCGCAGACCTGATCCGGTCAAAACCTGCCGATTCAGGTTTGCCGATCATGCTCATGATCTTACGGATCGAATCCAGGCAAGCCGCATCATTGGGTTGTTTATAATCGGTCACGCCGGATATTTCACAATGTGTACTCGCACCACCCAGGGTTTCATTATCAATATCTTCTCCGATGGCTGATTTAACGAGATAACTTCCTGCGAGAAATACCGAGCCGGTACCTTCAACAATCATCGCTTCATCACTCATGATCGGCAAATAAGCTCCTCCTGCAACACAGGATCCCATGATGGCTGAGATCTGTACAATCCCCCTGCTGCTCATGATGGCATTATTACGGAAGATCCGCCCGAAATGCTCTTTATCCGGAAATATCTCATCCTGCATGGGTAAAAATACTCCTGCCGAATCTACCAGATAGACTACCGGCAAACGGTTCTCCATAGCAATCTCCTGGGCCCTGAGGTTCTTTTTAGCCGTCATCGGGAACCATGCACCTGCTTTTACAGTGGCATCATTGGCAACAATCATACATTGCCTGCCCGAAACATAGCCTATACCTGTCACGACACCCGCCGAAGGACATCCACCAACATCCTGGTACATATCTTCGGCGGCAAAAGCACCGATCTCGAGCCAGCGGCTATCCGGATCGAGTAAATAACTGATCCGCTCGCGTGCCAGCATTTTTCCCTTCTCTTTCTGCTTTGCAGCAGCCTTTTCACCACCTCCGGCATAAATTTTCTTCAGCCGCATTTTCACCTCATAGACAAGCTGCTTGTTACTGTCTTCGTTTTTATTGAATTCCAGATTCATAGGGGCAAGTTATTGATAATATTGAAAAGCTGTATGCCTTTTCAATCCTTCAGATGGGTAATATGGCCATTACTGCCTGTCAGAAGAACCAGTTTTCCCGATTGAATGATGTGTAAGGACTGGGCACCCGAATTGACTACGGTTGCAGAAATAATAAACAGGGAGAACAGTAAATACTTCATTCTATCCTTGTCCAGTTTTCTGTTCTGCCAAGCATGGAAATACCCACAAAACCACGCACACTCATCTTGTTTTTACTGTCAAGACTGATTTTGCAGCTATAGGTTTTGCCTGTCTTCGGATCGTATATCGTTCCCTCCTCCCATATTCCATTGCGGAAGATAAAATCCCTTAGAATTACAAGGCCAAGCACCGGGCGCTTGCTCAGCTCCTTGTCAGGGTTATGCTTGTCAACCTTTGGGTTTCCGTTTTCATCAAGGGATTCCTTTAACCAGACCAGCTTCCCAAAAAACTTATTTCCATTGGAATAGATCTGAATATGCCCCTTGCCGGTAGCATTAAGCCACTTCCCGACAATCAGGTCTTTATTCTGCGGAAAAGCATTCACGCTGCAAAAAAGCAGCAGAATGATAAAAAGATGTTTTTGCATGGTTAGGTAATTGATTATCATATAAAAATATAGATAATTTCATTTAACGAGGCAAAGGGGGAATAAAAATCAATGTGAGCTAGGATTATTAGGATTAAGGTGATTCTTACAAGTAATTGTCTGAACTGTGATTTGTATGATTAAGGTGATTCTGATGATTAGTATAGTGCTTAAGGATATCTGTTTGCATTGAACTCAAATTGCTCAGGCACCATGCTATCCCCCTTTGGAGGGGGGCGCATCGGCATGGTGCGGTTGGAGGGGGAGGTTAAAATCATAAACATTCTTCCATCCTCCCCCTTTTATTCCCCCGCCTGCGGGGGATACTGGGCGCATAGGAATAGTACTCAATAATAACTATTTCATTGTTCCAGGCATCATCCTATCCCCCTTTAGAGGGGGGTGCATCGGATTGGTGCGGTTGCAGGGGGAGGTTAAAATCACAAACATTCTTCCAGCCTCCCCCTTTTATTTCCCCGCCTGCGGGGGATACTGGGCGCATA
>JBAZCD010000206.1:0-5819 GCA_041671205.1 Pedobacter sp. | reverse complement strand
CCGCTCTTATTTGACAAAGGTATTCTGCCGCTTGATATTGCTCTGGTTCATGTTTCACCACCAGATAAACATGGATTCTGCTCTCTTGGAACTTCAGTAGATATTGCCCGTTCGGCAGTCAGAAATGCTAAGCATATTATCGCGCAGGTAAATAAACAAATGCCCAGAACGCATGGTGATGGTATCATTCATATGAATGACATTCATACACTTGTAAATATTGATGAAGCACTTCCTGAAGTGAATTACGGGAGCAGGGTTGATGAAACCGCAATGACCATTGGTAAATATTGTGCTGAACTGATCGAAGACAGGTCGACCCTGCAAATGGGTATTGGCGCTATCCCTGATGCCGTACTTTCCTGTTTAAAGAATCATGCAGATCTTGGAATACATACAGAAATGTTTTCGGATGGATTAGTTCCTCTTGTAGAAAGTGGTGTTATTACAAATAAATATAAGAAGAAACACAGAGGCAAGATTGTAACAGGATTTGCAATTGGTACCCGAAAATTATACGATTTTGTAGATGATAATCCGCAGGTTGTATTTCTGGAGATCGACTACGTAAATGATACCAAAGTTATTCGGTCAAACCCTAAAGTGGTTGCAATTAATTCTGCAATTGAGATCGATCTCACCGGACAGGTCTGCGCCGATTCCATCGGCACATATCAGTACTCTGGTGTTGGCGGACAAATAGATTTTATGAGAGGAGCTGCATTGTCTGAAGGCGGTAAGCCCATTATAGCCTTATCTTCTACTACAAAAAGCGGAGAATCAAAGATAGTTCCTTTCCTAAAAGAAGGTGCGGGGGTAGTTACTACCAGAGCCCATGTACATTATGTTGTAACAGAATATGGTGTTGCATATCTTTTTGGAAAAAATTTAAGACAAAGAGCTGTAGCCCTGGTCAATATCGCACATCCGATTCATAGAGAATGGCTGGAAAAGGAAGTGATTCAAAGATTTGGAAGATAATCCCTGGATTTGTGAACTGCCTTATTTGAGTTCGTTTTATGGGATATATCATAATCTTGCACTGAAGATAAAAAATATTAATTCTCAAGAAAAGTTAAAATACTTATTGAAAGAATTATTCAAAGGTATTCTTATATTAGAATTAAGAAATTATTTTAATTGAAAGAAATGTTTGTTCTATGAATAAAAGGATTTGTTTTTTTCTCTTTCTGGTTGCAGTAATTCTTTATAGTATACAGGCTTGTAATTTTATTAGCGGTTCAGATAAGGCTCAAGAACATATTCCTGAAAAAATCAGTTATAATTTTGATATCAGGCCAATACTTTCAGATAAATGCTTCACCTGTCATGGACCTGATGGAAACAAACGTGAAGCAGGCTTAAGGCTTGACAATGAGGAAAGTGCTTTTAAAGCCTTAAAAGAGAATCCGGGTGCTCATGCTTTAGTCCCTGGTAAACCGAAATTGTCTCAGGTGTTTCTAAGAATATCTTCAAAAGATACTTCGATAATGATGCCGCCACCTTCTTCCAATCTGAAATTATCATCCCATGAGATTGATCTTATTGAAAAATGGATTAAGCAGGGGGCAAAATATGAAACTCACTGGTCATTCATAAAGCCCAGGAAGGTAGCGCTTCCTGAGATCGAAGATGCTGATTGGGTGAAAAATGAAATTGATTATTTCATTTTAAGCAAACTTGAACAAAAGGGTTTATCACCAAATCCTGTGGCGGGAAAAGAATACCTTTTGAAACGCCTGAGCCTTGATCTGACAGGACTGCCGCCGGGATTGAAACTAATGAATTCTTTTCTCGCTGATCATAGTCCTTCAGCCTATGAGAAGGTTGTTGACCAGCTGCTTAAAAGTCCGGCATATGGCGAAAAAATGGCTCTGCATTGGATGGATGTTGCCCGCTATGCCGATTCACATGGTTACCAGGATGATAGTTACCGTTCCCAGTGGCCCTGGAGAGATTGGGTGATTTATTCCTTCAATAAAAATATACCGTACGACAAGTTCATAACACTCCAGCTTGCCGGAGATCTGATGCCCAATGCCACAAAAGAACAGATTCTGGCAACCGGCTTCAACCGGAATCACAAGATTACAGAGGAAGGCGGGGTTGTTGACGAAGAGTACCGTGTTCAATACGTGATCGATAGAACCAATACTTTTTCCAAAGCATTAATAGGCCTTACATTGGAGTGTGCACAATGCCACGACCATAAATACGATCCGTTTACACAGAAGGATTATTATCAACTTTATGCCTTTTTTAATAATGTTAAGGAGGTAGGACTGGAATCTACTGTTGGCGGGCCTGATACTTATGCTAAGAATCCAATGATTGAGATCAGCAATGATGAGGTTAATAAAATACTGAGATTCGTCAATAAACAGGATACCAGCAAGTTAATCGTATCTGTTATGGGCGAACGTGATACCTTAAGAAAAACCTTTGTTCTTAAACGCGGCGCTTATGATGCGCCTGGTGCTGAGGTTGAGGCTGGCACTCCGAAATCGATCCTTGCGTTTGATCCTAAATACCCTAAAAACAGATTGGGTTTAGCTAAATGGTTATTTGATAAGAATAACCCAATCACATCCAGAGTCTTCGTTAATCAGTTATGGCAGGAGATCTATGGCCGTGGAATTGTAAAAACCTCTGGTGATTATGGTATGCAGGGTGAATTGCCTTCTCACCCGGAATTACTCGACTGGCTTGCCGTAGATTTTATGAATAATGGCTGGGATATGAAGCGTTTGATCAAACAGATAGTCATGTCGGCCACATACAGGCAGTCAGCAGTAATCTCTCCCGACAAGTTAAAAGCCGATCCGGAAAATATATTTTTGGCCCGGGCGCCGCGGTACCGGATTAAGGCAGAGCTGGTCAGAGATCTGGTACTTTCAAGCAGCGGACTTCTGGTAAAAACTATTGGCGGCCCAAGTGTGAAACCTTATCAGCCGGAAGGCCTTTGGGAAAATGCCAGTTCCGGCCGCGGAATTTTGAAAAATTATAAACAGGATCATGGTGCTGATCTTTACCGGAGAGGGATGTATACCTTTATTAAACGTACGGTTCCGCCTCCTGTTATGGGAATATTTGATGCCAGTAACCGGGATCAGTGTGAGGTTAAACGATTAAAGACCAATACCCCACTCCAGGCTTTGATCATGATGAATGATCCAACTGTACTTGAAGCCTCACGCGTATTAGCCACTAAATTAGATGGTGAATCTATTCAGACAAAGGATAAAGTAATCAAAGCATTTCGCTTGATCGTATGCAGAAAGCCCAGTGAGAAGGAAATTAACCTGCTTACTTCATATTACATGGATCAATTTAACACCTTTAAAAGGCAGCAAAAGCGTGCAGAAAGCCTGCTTTCTGTAGGGGAGTACCCACTTTCAGAAAGGCTTAATAAAACATCCGTTGCAGCCATGATGCAGGTTATTTCGGCATTGTATAATCTTGAAGAAACCATTACAAAAACTTAATCATGCAAAAAGACTTTCTGGAACATGGATTAAACTTTAACAGACGCCGTTTCCTGTCGAGACTCAGTCTGGGTTTGGGGAGTGCTGCATTAGGCTCTTTACTGGTACCTGATCTTTTTAACAGTGACTCTGCAGATATGAGTTTTGTGCCCGGACTTCCTCATTTTGCTCCAAAGGCCAAAAGGGTGATCTATTTGTTTCAGAATGGAGCTCCGTCACAGCTGGAGCTATTCGATTATAAACCCAAACTAAGGGAAATGATGGGGCAGGAGCTACCATCTTCGGTCAGGGGAGGTCAGCGTCTTACCGGAATGACAGCCAATCAGACTTCATTTCCGATGGTTGGATCATTTGCCAATTTTAAACAATATGGGGAATCAAGAAGCTGGATTAGTGATCTCCTGCCGCATACCGCAAAAGTTGTTGATGATATCTGTATTATCCGCTCTATGTATACCGAAGCGATCAATCATGATCCGGCTTTAACATTTTTCCAGACAGGTGCTCAGCAGGGTAACCGTCCCAGCATGGGCTCCTGGCTAAGTTATGGACTCGGTAGCGAGAATAAGAATTTACCGTCCTTCACCGTTTTATTATCCAGGGGAAGGAAAGGGAACAGCCAGGGTGTGTACTCTAAACTATGGTCGAGTGGTTTCCTTGATTCGGTCCATCAGGGCGTACAGTTCAGCAGCGGAGATGATCCGGTTCTGTATCTGAAGGATCCCGATGGGATGAATAAGTTTGAACGGAGAAAGTTTCTGGACCAGATATCTGAAATTAACCAGCTTTCTTATGAAGAATTCGGTGATCCTGAGATCAGTACCAAAATTCAACAGTATGAAATGGCCTACCGCATGCAGACAGCTGTTCCTGAGATCATGGATCTTTCTAAAGAGCCGGATGATATTATCAAACTTTACGGTACTGATTCGATGATACCGGGTACGTTTGCAGCCAACTGCCTTCTGGCAAGAAAACTTTCTGAAAATGGAGTACGTTTTGTTCAGCTTTATCATCAGGGATGGGATCATCATGGAAATCTTCCTTCTGATATTGCCTCCCAGGCTCAGGAGGTTGATCAGGCATCTGCTGCACTGATCACTGATCTTAAACAAAGAGGTTTACTGGATGAGACCCTTGTAATTTGGGGCGGTGAATTTGGCCGTACAAATTATAGCCAGGGTAAATGGACTGCGGAGAACTATGGCCGCGATCACCATCCGAGATGTTTCAGTATCTGGATGGCCGGAGGAGGGGTGAAGCCAGGTATCTCTTATGGTGAAACGGATGATTTTGGATACAACATCGTTAAAAACCCTGTTCATGTGCATGATTTTCAGGCTACCATCCTGAATCAGCTTGGACTGGATCATGAAAAACTGATTTTTAAGCATCTGGGCAGACGGTATCGGCTTACCGATGTATCAGGAAAAGTGATTAATGATATATTAGCGTAATAGTTTATTTTAATTTCAAAGTATGGATAGAAGGAAATTCATTCAGAATACAGCAGGAGTTACCGCCAGTTTCTTTATTACAAAAGATCTGTTCGCTAAAAATAAGGGACCGGTTTATGGTCATAATGGAATGCGATATACGCTTGATACGAAATGGGGTCAATTAGATTCTTCAAAATACCCTGTAAAGGATTGTCATGAGATGGTTCAGGATCAAAAGGGAAGGATCATTTTGCTTACAAATGAAACCAGAAACAACATCCTGATCTATAATAAATCAGGTAAGCTGCTTGAAGCCTGGGGTAATGAATTTCCGGGCGGGCATGGCCTTACTTTAGCTGATGAAAATGGGACTCAGTTTCTTTATATAACCGATACTGATAAACATCAGGTCTATAAAACGACAATGAACGGTAAAATACTGATGACCATTAATGTACCGATGGAAGCAGGTATCTACAAGAATGTAAAGGAATTTGTTCCCACAGAGGTTGCCGTCGATAGTAGCGGTGATTTCTTTATTGCCGATGGTTACGGGGCGCAATATATCCTTCACTATGATGCTTCGGGTAAGCTGAAAGGCTATTTTGGCGGAAAGGGAGGGGGAGATGAACACCTTGACAACGCACATGGGATAGTAATTGACCGTCGCTATGCCCAGCCTAGCTTATTGGTAACCGACCGTACCCATAATTGCTTTAAACGCTTCTAGATGGAGGGTAAACTCCAAGAGATCATTAAGATACCAGGAGCTTGTGTATGCCGTCCGGTGATCAAAAATGACCATTTATATGCTGCTGTATTACGTTCCCCAAGTTTGGCTAACACCGGATCCGGCTTTGCAACGATCCTGAATAAGGAGAACAAAGTTGTTTCA
>JBAZCD010000205.1:0-5824 GCA_041671205.1 Pedobacter sp. | reverse complement strand
GGATATTCAAACCTTTTGGTGCGTACTTCTTCAGAACTTGATTTAAGAAATCAACAGGCGGTCACTGAGTTTTTTCTTAAAGAGAAACCAGATTATGTGTTTCTTGCCGCTGCGCGGGTTGGGGGAATAATTGCAAACAATACCTACAGAGCTGATTTTTTATATGAAAATCTGGCTATACAGAATAATGTGATACACCATTCTCATCTGAACGGTGTAAAGAAACTTATGTTTCTGGGTTCAAGTTGTATTTATCCCAAGCATGCGCCTCAGCCGCTCAAAGAAGAGTATTTGCTTACCGGATTACTTGAGCATACCAATGAGCCATATGCCATAGCAAAGATTGCCGGTATTAAGATGTGCGACGCCTACCGTTCTCAATATGGCTGTAATTTTATATCTGTGATGCCTACCAATTTATATGGCTTTAATGATAATTACCATCCTCAGAACTCTCATGTTTTGCCTGCCCTGATCAGAAAATTTCATGAGGCGAAAGTTAATGGGATCCCGGAAGTAATTATTCTCGGAACCGGAATACCCCGCCGTGAATTTTTGTTCACCGACGATCTTGCTAATGCCTGCTATTACCTGATGCAAAACTACGATGAGCCTGAGCTTATTAATGTTGGAACCGGAGAAGATATTACCATTAAAGATCTGGCGCTGTTAATTCAAAAAGTAATTGGTTTTGAAGGAGAGCTTGTTTTTGATACTTCTCAACCTGATGGTACACCCCGAAAACTTATGGATGTTTCGAAGCTACACAGCAAAGGCTGGAAGCATCAGGTCGAACTGGAACAGGGTATCCGGATGGTATATGATGATTATGTAAAGAATTATGCATAAAAAAGGCTTTATTGATGTTAATAAAGCCTTTTGATAATTTGTTAATACGTTTCACTATCGGGTGGGATCCCGTAATCTGCGAGCTCCGGACCGTTTTTCTTTCTGCCTTTCGCTAGGTTCACCCATTCTGAAACTTTATCAATCAGATTACTGATCAGATCTTTATTCACAACATTTGCAGCCTTTTTGGTAAGCAGCTCAAGGACTGTTCTGGTGATAAAACCAGACTTGGGGAATACAAACTTATCCATCAGAAAGGGTAAACCAATACGGAATATGCCTGATACCAGATCATTTCCTTCACTGCTTCCCTTCTTATTTTTACCAAGACCTGAAAATACGCCAAACCAGTCGTTCAGTTTTCCAAGAAGCATTAAAGGCAAGCGAAATTTTGAAACTATTTTGCTTAACTCAAGCTGCATATCACTCTCCATTTCAAGGCGCTGTTCCCTTAAACGAAGAACTTCTGCTCTCAGTTCATCTACATTACGGATAGGTGTTTTCATTTTCTATCTCTGAAAAATTTTTCGATTATGACATTAATGATCCGTTTCTCAAGGTATTTCTCTTTAATTGAATTCAGGATCAATGCGGCCAGTAAATAAATTCCCGCAACGATCAGAAAGCCGGCATAGGAGTTTCCTAAAACCTCAGATAAAAAGAACCCGAGAGCAAGGCTGGCAAATAAAAATGCAAGAACCGCGAGGATGAGTACCAGTCCGTCGGTAATCATCCCCGCAAAAAGCTGTGATCCCTTGTCGACAGCATTGAGTACGGTCAGCTCCTTACGGACATGCACATATTCTTTTACCTTTTCAACAAGTTTTTCCGGATCTATATCCTGCTCTTCCATACGAAGTTAAATTTTTTAAGAATGAGCTGCCTTTTTGATACTGTTTTCTGCTTTTTCAGCCGCCTGGCTCATAGCGGTTCGGGTACCTGTGTACTCATCCTCAGCTGATTTCAGCTTTGATTTAATACTTTCAACAACTTTTTCCTTGAATTCAGACAAATTTTCGATCTCGTCAGCGGCACGGTCTTTAATACTGTCACCCAGATTCTTCAGAGAATCGCTTAATTTATCGCGTGTTTCAGATCCCCTGTCAGGGGCAAATAATATTCCTATTGCTACACCTGCTGCCAATCCTGCCAGTAATGCTGCTAATATTTTGGAGTTATCGCTCATGGTTCTAGTTTTTTGGTTAATTAATAATGTGGTCTCAATTGCAATTCAAATCAATATACTGATTTTTATTTATTCATTTCCACCGGATTTCAGTTTTTCAAGCCGTTCCGTTGCCAGTTTACTTGTTTCATAGATCCTGATGGTGAGCATGAAATACGAAAGTAATAACGGACCGAATACCAATCCTAGTATTCCAAAGATAGGTATACCAATAATTACGCCAACGACGGTTATGACAGGATGTGTGTCAGAAATGCCTTTAGCAATAATCAAACGGAGCACATTATCAATATTGGTTATTACGATAAATCCAAAAAGAAGTAAACCCCATCCTGCCGTCTCATTGCCGTTGGCGAATTCAATGATCGCTGCCGGAACGAACACAATTGGCGCCCCAACAGCTGGTAAGAAACATAGAAATGTTGCAATTACCCCCCAGAAAATAGGATCGCTTATTCCAAACATGAAGAATGAAATGCTCAGCAGTGAACCCTGAACAACTGCGATAAATCCCTGTCCCAGCACATTGGAGTAGGTTGTCTTTTTTAGTTCTTCTGCGAATTTTAACGCATTTTGTTCCCTGAAGGGGGCATATTTCAGCATTCCTGATTCAAATTCCTTCTTTTGGACCATCATAAAATAAAGCAGGAAGTACATTACAAATAATCCGAGTAAAATATTGAAAGCTCCGCTAAGCACCGAAGGGAATAACTCACCGGCAAACAGATTAAGTTTTTCCATGCCTTTATCGAAAAGGTCAGGCTGATCGAGCCGGGAGCCTATAAAATCATCTATTCTTTGCGTAATGACCATGATTCTTATCGGGTCAGCCTGAAATTCGGAGATCTTGTCCATAACCATCAGACTTAACATTAAGAACGGAAGTACAATAACAAACAGCGAAAGAATGATCATCAGGCTTGCTGCAAGCCAGGCTCTTATCCGATACTTTTCGATCAGCAAAGTATAAACCGGCAGGAGGATGGTGTAAAGGACTATTGTGCTCAGCAGTGTTCCGGCAATGGTTCGGAGGCTATAGAGAACGAAACATCCTAAAATAATCAGGATAGCCAGGACTATATTATTCCTCTGCTTATAGCTGTAAATAGACATGTTCGATTTCTGCTGTTTGATATTTAGAGAATGGTTTGTTAATGAAAAAACCCGCCTGTTTCTGAAGCGGGTTTTTCCGGAAATTCTAATAACTATTTATTACTCCAGGTTGATCGCTTTCATTTTATTATAAAGCGTCTTTCGGTCGATATTTAAAATTTTTGCCGCTTTTGTTTTATTGAAATTGACCTCTTTCAGCACATTCAGAATAGTTTCATATTCTGCTTCCATTGCTGCATTTTTAAGATCATGCTTATTTGGATTGACAGCACTATTGGTTCCGAAAGCGCTTTCTATTGCAGAAGCTCTGGCAAATGTTGAAATTTCGAGCGGCAGAGCCTTAAGCTGTATCTCGTTTCCTTCGGTAAGAAGGGCTGCACGTCGAATCACGTTTTTCAACTCACGGACATTGCCAGGCCAGTTATAAGTCATCAGACAGTCGACCACTTCAGACGAGAATTCAGTAACATTTCTGTTTAATTCGGCATTTGCTTCTTTCAGGAAATGCCCGGCAAAAAGCATGATGTCTTTACCACGTTCACGCAATGGAGGAATGGTAATGTTGAATTCATTAAAACGATGAAACAGATCTTCCCTGAAACGGCCCTTCTGAATGGCATCGGTCAGGTTTTCATTGGTTGCTACAAGAATCCTAACATCAAGATCGATCTCTTTGGTACTGCCAATTCGTTTGACTTTTCGCTCCTGAACCGTTCTTAAAAGAGCTGCCTGAATATCATAAGAAAGGTTTCCAACTTCATCCAGAAAGAGCGTTCCACCGTTTGCCATTTCAAAATGACCGATCTTGGTATACAGAGCTCCGGTAAATGACCCCTTTTCATGGCCAAAAAATTCACTTCCTGCCAGATCCTTTGTTAAAGACCCGCAGTCCATTGCAATAAATGGTTTGTCTTTTCTGGGGCTGTTAAAGTGAATGCTTTTCGCAACAGATTCCTTACCTGTTCCGCTTTCCCCGTTTAGAATCACGCTGTAATTGGTAGGTGCAACTAGTTTGATCTGTTTCAAAAGCTCCAGAGAAGCGGTGCTTTTACCAGCTACAAACTCTTCTGGAATTATACCGCCTTTGCTCTCACGGTGTTTTTCACCTTCACTTTCGGTAGGTTGATTGATAATTTTCTGAGCCTCTATTGCTTTATTGATCGTATTCAGAATTTCGTCGGGATAAAGGGGCTTGGTGATATAATCATATGCACCCATTTTAATTAACTCAACGGCAAGTTTAATATCCGAATAACCTGTGATTATGATAACTCCCGTATTGGGATAAGAGGTTTTGATCTTCCGTAGCATCTCCCTTCCATCGGTATCCTCCAGACGGAAATCACAAAGCACCAGATTAAAGACCTGTTTGGTCATTAAGTCCAGAGCATTGTTTCCATTGGTACTTGTTGCAACTTCAAATCCATTTCTTGTAAGGAACTTAGATAGAAGTATACCAATGTTTATCTCATCATCAATTATTAGTATTTTATTCATAGGTAATTTAACAGTATTGAGAGACTGATAATTAGAGCATTATATCGCAATTTACAGATATAATTCTTAATTGGGAAATATTTTCTACACTTTTTAAACAGGTTTCAATCCTTACTTTCCGGTGAATTCTGCTTTTCTTTTATCCAGAAAAGCAGCAACCCCTTCTCTGAAATCATCAGATCCAAAGCAGTTGGAAAACTCTGCGATCTCTGTTTCATAGCCATTCAGCCCGTCGGTTGATGCTGCATTTATTGCTCTGATTGCACATCCCAAAGCAAATGGCGAACGGGTCATGATCTTTTTCATCATCTCTCCGGCCTTTGGCAGGAGTTCTTCGGGTTCAAACACATGATTTACGAGTCCGGTTCTGCAAGCCTCGGCCGCAGTGATCATATCGGCAGTCAATATCATTTCCATTGCTCTTCCTTTACCCACAAGTTCTGTCAGTCTTTGAGTTCCTCCATAACCAGGGATTAAACCCAGGCTTACTTCAGGTAATCCCATTTTTGCTGTTGAAGCTGCCAAACGGATGTGGCAAGCCATAGCCAGCTCCAGCCCGCCACCCAGTGCAAACCCGTTTATTGCGGCAATAATTGGTTTTTCATGATTCTGAATGACATCAAATACCTTGCTCTGTCCTTCGCGTGCAAGCTCCCTGCCTTCATCAGTATTAAAATCTGCAAACTCAGAAATGTCAGCTCCAGCAACAAAGGCTTTCTGCCCGGCTCCTGTGATGATCAGTCCACCCACCTCTTCATCATGTGCCGAACCAGTAATAACATCATGAAGTTCTGCCAGGGTAGTTTTATTCAGTGCATTAAGTTTGCTTTCGCGATTGATGGTAATGTATAAGATACGTTCACGTTTTTCGATGAGCAGGTTAGAATAGTTCATAGCTTCATTTAAAATTTGACTGAGACTGATCTCTTATCGGTTCTATGGAATAAGGGACGGTTTGAATAGCTTTTGCTGTTCAGAATTTTCTGTTCTCTGATACCCAATTACTGATATAGGCCACAATATTTCCGGTATTAGCACCCGGCTGAAAGAGCATACCAACCCCCATTTCCTGAAGAACTTTCATATCATCATCAGGTATTATTCCTCCGCCGGTTAATAGAACGTCATCCAGCCCCTTTTCTTTCATCAGATGAATAATTTTTGGAAAAATGGTCATGT
>JBAZCD010000204.1:4510-5825 GCA_041671205.1 Pedobacter sp. | reverse complement strand
ATTTGGAATTGGCGGCCCGTTTGGAAACATTCAGTTTATTATTCGTGCACGTGTAGAGGGTTTACGTGATTTTGGACCTTCTCAATCTCCTTTTAATTCTTTCCTGCTGCTTCAGGGGCTGGAAACCTTATCACTCCGTGTTCAGCGACATGTTGATAATGCTTTGGAATTGGCTAGATGGCTTGAAGACCATCCGCAGGTAGATAAAGTAGAATATCCCGGATTAGCGAGCAGTGCAACGCATGAAAGAGCTAAAAAATATCTTAAAAATGGTTTCGGTGCTGTTCTTTCATTTGAGGTAAAGGGAGGAAAAGAAGCAGCGATAAAATTTGTGGATAGTCTGAAACTGATCAGTCATCTGGCTAATGTTGGTGATACCAAAACACTAATCATTCAGCCAAGTGCAACTACCCATCAGCAATTGAGTGATGCTGAGCAGTTAGCCGCCGGTGTTAAACCATCTTCATTAAGGGTTTCTGTAGGTATTGAGCATATTGATGATATCAAAGCTGATCTTGAACAGGCATTTGCATCCATCAAATAATATAATTTATTAAAAAAGAATAAACATATCTGATCAAAATCTGTTTTATAGAGGTCAGGAATGTTCAAACTAAAAAATGAAGACTGAAGCTGTTTATAAATACAAAAAGCCTTTCCGCCTTGAAAGCGGCCAAAAGTTAAAGAATCTGGAGATCGCTTATCATACTTATGGTGTCCTAAACGCCAAAAAAGATAATGTGATATGGGTCTGTCATGCTCTGACGGCAAATTCTGACGTTCTTGACTGGTGGAAAGGCCTTTTTGGAGAAAATTGCCTTTTTAATCCCAGGGAGCACTTTATCGTATGTGCAAATGTTCTTGGATCGCATTACGGTACTACAAGTCCTTTAAGCCTGAACAGTGCCACCGGACTCCCCTATTTTCTATCCTTTCCTGATTTTACTGTCCGTGATCTTGCCGCAGCTCATCAGCTTTTGGCCGATCATTTAGGCCTGCCGCAAATTGAATTATTGATTGGCGGTTCATTAGGTGGGCAACAGGCTATGGAATGGGCTATTCTTGAGCCGCAAAGGATCAAAAAATTGGTTCTGATCGCAACCAACGCTCAACACTCTGCCTGGGGCATTGCCTTTAATGAAAGTCAGCGTTTAGCAATTACTGCAGATCGTACTTTTTATTCCCAATCTCCGGATGGTGGTAAAAAAGGCCTTAAAGTGGCACGCAGCTTTGCCCTGCTATCCTACCGTACCTATGGCACCTATGCGGCGACCCAACTGGAAGTAAGTACAGATAAGATCACAGATTTTAAAGC
>JBAZCD010000204.1:0-4455 GCA_041671205.1 Pedobacter sp. | reverse complement strand
AGGGTGAGAAACTGGTTAACCGGTTCAATGCCTTTAGTTACTGGTTTCTAACCAAAGCAATGGATAGTCATCATGTTGGCCGTAAAAGAAATTCTGTTGAAGATGCACTTAAACAAATTCAGGCCAGAACCCTGGTTATCGGTATTAAGAATGACGTCCTTTTTCCGGTTGAAGAACAGCAATTTCTGGCAGACCATATACCCAATGCCCGTTTTATTGAATTGAATTCGTTCTATGGTCATGATGGGTTTTTAGTTGAAACAGAAATATTAACGCAGGAAATAGGAAATTTTTTAAAAGCTGCAGACTCGGATAAGAATGTGATCAGTCTGCATAAAATAGCATAGTAATGAGTAAAAGATTAACAATAGGATTGTTCGGTTTTGGAGTTGTCGGCCAGGGATTAAATGATATTATCAGTACCAAAGACCTCAATATTGAGATCAGAAAGATTGCAATAAAAAATCCGGACAAGGAACGCAGTTTACCGAAAGAGCTGTTCACATGTAATCCAAATGATATCCTGAATGATCCGGAGATCAATACAGTTATTGAACTGATCAATGATGCTGATGCAGCTTATGATATTGTTAGCAGGGCACTTAAAAGTGGAAAAAATGTAGTTTCTGCGAATAAGAAAATGATTGCAGAACACCTGGATGAACTTGTGGCATTACAGGAAGAATACGGCACTTCCCTATTGTATGAAGGAGCTGTTTGCGGAAGTATTCCCATTATTAGAAACCTGGAGGAGTATTACGACAATGAATTACTTCATTCTATCAGCGGAATTTTTAACGGATCTTCAAATTTCATTCTATCAAAGATCGCCAATGAGGGTTTGGAATATGCAGATGCCCTGAAACAGGCTCAGGAACTTGGTTTTGCTGAGAAAGATCCTATTCTGGATGTTGGAGGTTACGATCCAAAGTACAAATTGGTTATTGCTGCAGCTCATGCTTACGGGGTTTTTGTAAGGCCTGAAGAAGTTTTAAATATAGGCATTCAGAATTTTTCGGCAGCAGATCTTCATTTTGCCCAGGAGCATCAGCTGAAGATCAAACTGGTACCAACTGCGAAAAAACTTGATGATAAGGAACTTGCATTGTATGTTATTCCTAAACTTGTTCCCAAAAGTGATTTCCTTTACAATGTTGAAAATGAATACAATGCTGTTTCAGTTAAGGCTGCATTTGCAGATCAGCAATTGTTCTACGGAAAAGGTGCTGGCGGTCATCCTACCGGATCTGCAGTTCTTTCTGATGTTGCGGCCCTTCGTTATGATTATCGTTACGAGTACAAGAAATATCATCATGATAAGAAATTAAAGCTTCAGAATGATCACGTGATCCCGGTTTATATCCGATACAATCATGACAAACTTATTAATGATATTCATTTTGAGTTCATCGCTGAACAGCATAAAAGTATTGAACTTAAATATATATTGGGTGGTGTAAAGATCAGCGAATTGATCAGTAAAAAATACCAGATACTTGAGGATGGTGCATTCCTGGCACAGGCGGGTGCACTAACCGGGAAGTTCGAAGAACTCAGGGGCATTAAGATGGAGAGAGCCTAAAGAAAAAGAGCCATTTCATTATTAAAAAGGCTCTTTTCTTATTTTTTGAGATAAGGTTTAAAGGCCTTCTGCCAAATCAGATATCCTTTTTTATTCATATGCAATTTATCTGCGAGAAAGATATCCGGCATAGGACTGCCATCCTTCAGGATCATTTTGGAGTATACATCTATATATGCAGAATTAGACTTTTTCTTAAGGAACTTTCTGATCATATCATTAGCATGCCGAAACTCAGCCAGATATCTGAGTCTCGATTCACTTGGTTTCATAGAAACATAAATGATCTCTGTTTGAGGAAGATTCATTCTGATCATCCCAAACAATTTGGTAAAACGATTGTAAATGGTATCAGCAGTGGTATTCACTCCTGAAGGGAAATCATTTTCCCCGCAATAGATTATTACCTGGGATGGCTGGTACGGGTAGATGATATCCGGGGCAAAACGAATTACATCCGGCAAGCTTGAACCTCCAAAACCACGATTAAGTATGGAATAACCTGGAAAATAACTGTGTACATCCTTCCAATTTGTAAAAGAGGAACTTCCTACAAGCAAGATAGCTCCTTTGGGTGGAAAATTTTCACTATCCTGCTTTTTAAAAGCATCTATCGCATTTTGAAATGGAGCTTTCTCCTGAGAAAATGCTGTGTTGTCAATACCCTGGAATATAAATAATGCCAGCAGGAATACCTTGATCTTTTTCATGCAGTATGCTTAATTAATTCAAAGAAAGATAAAATTCTTATATCTCACGGTTTACA
Source organism: Pedobacter sp. (assembly GCA_041671205.1). Classification (GTDB taxonomy): domain Bacteria; phylum Bacteroidota; class Bacteroidia; order Sphingobacteriales; family Sphingobacteriaceae; genus Daejeonella. The sequence goes on along the minus strand of JBAZCD010000204.1, from coordinate 2,107 downwards.
TCCCATGATTCCAGATAATCTGCAACTCTTCTTATAAAGGACCCACCCAGGGAACCATCCACCACGCGATGATCATAAGATAAAGAAAGGAACATCATATGTCTGATTCCAATTACATCACCAAATTCGGTCTCAATGACAGCAGGTTTCTTCTTGATTGCGCCGACGGCCAATATTGCAACCTGTGGCTGATTAATGATCGGTGTTCCCATAACATTGCCAAAAGTTCCTAAGTTGGTGAGGGTAAATGTTCCTCCCTGTGTTTCATCGGGCTTTAATTTTGACTGACGGGCACGCGATGCCAGATCATTAACTGCTTTGGTTAAGCCAAAGAGATTCAATTGATCAGCATTTTTTATGACGGGCACAATCAGATTGCCACTTGGAAGTGCAGCAGCCATTCCAATATTAATATCCTTTTTCTTTATAATTAGGGTTCCATTCACAGAAATATTGATCATTGGAAGATCTTTTATAGATTTTGCAAGGGCTTCAATAAAGATTGGTGTAAATGTGATCTTCTCTCCCTCCCGCTTTTCAAAAGAACTTTTAATGCGTTCACGCCATTGAACCAGGTTAGTAACATCTGCCTCAACAAAAGATGTAACATGTGCAGATGTCTGTTTGCTCATAACCATATGATCAGCAATAAGTTTACGCATACGGTCCATTTCTATGATCTCATCTCCGCCTGAAACGGAAGCAGCAGGTGTAAACGGTTTTGATGAAGCTGCTTGTATCGGTTCCGGTACGTTCGCAGGTCTTTTCCCAGCGACTGCTGTTGCAGAAGTTGTTGACTTCTTATCAGCCTTTAAATATTCCAGAAGATCCTGCTTAGTAACCCGGCCTTCGGAACCGGTACCTCTTATTGTATCTAACTCCTGCAAGCTGATTCCCTCTTCTGAAGCCATGCTTTTTACCAGTGGTGAATAAAAACGGACAGAGCTGTTATATTCAGCAGGTTTTTCACTTTCTTTAGGGATAGTATTTTCAATATCCGGAACACCGGCTCTTTGTACATATTCTTCAATAACCGGGTTGTCAGCAATTTCGGACTGCAGAGGAGCAGCGATTTCTTCCGGACCATCTGAAGATCCAGTTTCTATACTTGCAATGACTGCACCAACCTGAACAACATCACCTTCATTAAAAAATATTTTAACAAGTTTACCTGAAACGGGAGAAGGAACTTCCGAATCAACCTTATCTGTAGCTATTTCCAATACCAATTCATCTATATCAATATGGTCGCCAGGCTTCTTAAGCCACTTAATAATGGTAGCTTCAGCAACACTCTCACCCATTTTAGGAAGAACTAATTCATATAAAGCCATATTCGAATATTTTAAAAGAATTTGGTTAAGTAAAGGCAAAATTAAACTTTTTCGCTTAAGCCTGTTCTTCTTTTAGTAATTTAAAAAGCAAGGTAAGTGCACTAATTGCTGCCCTTTCTATATTCTGCGCTCTTTTATTACCGAAAATAAATTTTTTACTGATTGTTTTTGTTTTACCGGCAACTGCTATCCAAACTGTTCCGACGGGTTTCTCTTCACTGCCGCCACCAGGACCTGCTATACCGCTTACAGACACAGAATAATCCGAATTATAGCTTTTTCTTGCTCCTTCAGCCATTTCAATTACAGTCAACTCACTTACCGCACCATGATTGACCAATGTCTGATCTGAAACCCCAAGCATGCTTATTTTAAGATCATTAGAATACGAAATAGCTCCTCCCCTGAAAACTTTACTGCTGCCTGCATGCTGAGTCAGCAAGTGCGAGATATAACCTCCTGTACAACTTTCGGCAAGTGATAAACTTAATCCTCTCGACTCCATAAAGTCTAGAATAACCTTTTCCAGAGCAGTATCACTCTCAATAATTACGAATTCATCAATAAGCTGAATAATCTTTTTAGCAAAACCATTGATCTCCTTATCCAGCAATTCCGGATCCGTTCCTGTACCGCTTAAACGAAGCCTAACCATTCCCAATTTGGGAAGATAGGCAAGTTTAATGTGTTGAGGTAATGAATCTTCAACTGAAGCTATACGTTCTGCCAGCATGGATTCGCCAATACCTGCGGTAAGAATGGTATGATGATTT
>JBAZCD010000203.1:0-5829 GCA_041671205.1 Pedobacter sp. | reverse complement strand
GTCTCAGCCCACATCCAGTCCGGTCAGTCAACAGTGGACTTCCTTCCTTCTAAACATCCGTGAAAATAAATTAGCTCAGAAATACACCAATCTGATTAAGAACAGTCTGTATGTTACTACTCTTGAAGCCAGAGAAGATTATGATCAGCGTAATAAGCTGGCCAATTTCAGTTTCGTGAATCTGGATTACGCTTCAGTGCCTGATAATCAGGTTAAATTAACAGATCAGGACTACAGTGATTATTATAATGAGAATAAGTTCCGTTTTAAGAATTCTTCTGAGAAGAGATCATTTGAATACATAGTTTTTGATGCTAATCCTTCAAAGGCTGATTCAGCTGATGTAATCGCAATGGTTCAAAAGACTGCTGCAGAATTCAAAGCTGCTGCAAATGATTCCTTATTTGTAAGCATTAACTCCGAGACTAAATTGCCAGTCACTTATGTTCGTAAAGGACAATTGGAACCAGCTTTAGACTCGGCTGTTTTTAATGCTTCCAATGGAGCGTTCATAGGCCCTTTATTCATAAACGGAGTTTATAAAATGGCGAAAGTTTTGGATTTGAAGATTGGCCCTGATTCAGTAAAGGCAAGTCATATTTTAATTAATCCGGCTGCTGAAGGTGGTCTGGATAAAGCTAAAACCAAAGCAGATTCGATCAGAACATTAATTACTAAGGGAGCTAGCTTTGCTGAGCTTGCTTCTAAGTTCGGAACTGATGCATCCAAAGATTCGGGTGGTGACCTTGGAACTTTCGCCAGGGGAGCTATGGTTCCTGCGTTTGAGGAAGCCGTTTTTAATGGTAATATCGGTGATCTTAAAGTTATTACTACCCAATTTGGTGTTCACGTGATCAAGATCAACTCTCAGATCGGTTCTTCAAGAGTTGCCAAAGTAGCTCTTGTTGATAAGTCATTATCAACAAGTAATAAAACCCAGCAGGAGGCTTATTCAAAAGCAACAGCTTTCCTGAGTCTGGCTAAAAATGCAGACTCATTTGATGCCGAAGCCAAGAAAGCCGGATATACAAAATCACTTGCTGATAATGTAGTACCAACTCAATCTTCAATTCAGGGATTAGATAATCCACGTGAAATGGTTAGATGGGTATTTGGTGCCGATAAGGGAGATGTTTCCAATCAGGTATTCGAAATTGGGAATAAGTTTGCTGTAGCCAAAGTGATTGCTGTGTTTGCAGAAGGTACACTTCCTTTGGATCAGGTAAAAAAGGAGATTGAGCCAATGGTAATAAAGCGTGTTAAAGCGCGTAATCTGATTGAAAAAATGGAGAAGGCTTTAGAAGGCTCTAAAACTATAGATCAGGTTGCTCAAAAAGCAGGCAAGCCGGTGACTCCTGTTCAGAAGATTGTGTTTGCAAACCCTGTTATTCCTGGTCTATCACAGGAAAATAAGTTGGTTGGTACTATATTTGGGTCACAGCCGGGTAAATTATCACAGCCTGTTGAAGGTGATAACGGAGTATTTGTGTTCCTTTTAAACGGGTTTAGCAATCCGGCACCCCTTACTAATGCCTTTAAACAAAAGATTCAGGTGTCTCAGGGCCTGGCACAGCGTGCTTCAGGAGAAGCCTTTAAAGTTTTACGTGATAACTCTAAGATCAGAGACAACCGCGTTAAATTCTTTTAACATCTAATTTCATTAACTTTGTATCCGGAGGTGATTAGTCACTTCCGGATTTTTTGTTTGCAGCCATCAGGCTTTGTACCGGATGAGGGCTGTTCAATAATTAGTAGAGAGATGGAAGTTCAGGAAAATATTATTAATAAAGTTGCTCAAAGCGGGCTTGTAAGTATCGATCTGGCTGATCTGAATCCGGCCGGTGAGCGCATATTTTATGATATAAAGAATAACCTTTTTCAGGGTTTAATGCTCAGAGAAAAAGATTTCAGGGAATTCATAAAAGAACATAACTGGGAATTCTATTCAGGCAAGCATATTGCTATAGGTTGTTCAGCAGATGCGATAGTTCCAACATGGGCATACATGCTTTTGGCGAACCGGATGGCTCCATATGCCAAAACAGTTGTATTTGGTAATCTCGAATTGCTGGAAACCATTTTATTTGAAAGGGCATTAAGCGGACTGGATCTGGAAAAATATCGCGATCAGCGTGTTGTAATCAAGGGTTGCGGTGAAATTCACATACCCAGTTCGGCGTATATTGATCTTACAGTAAAACTGACAGAAATTGCTAAAAGTATCATGTATGGCGAGCCTTGTTCTACCGTGCCTATATATAAGCGGAAGTCCCCTGATCAGTCCGGGGGAGGACAAGAGCTTAGTTCGGAAGCAATCCCGTTATAAATCCCGGAGGACCTGGCATTCCGGAAAGACCATATGATGCATAGAATTTTATTCCTTCTTCTGTTATTATCCGGTTCAGCGGCTTTCTCTCAGGAACTGCAGAACGTTAAGGAACCTGTATTCAAGTCAGGAGAGAATCTTAGCTACCGGCTCCGTTATGGATTTATTACGGCAGCCGAAGCTTTAATCAGAGTAGAAGAAACGGATGTTAAATTTGATAACAAGCCGGTTTACCATTTGCTTGCTGAAGGTCGTACTGCAGGGTCATTCAATGTTTTTTACAAAGTCAGGAATCGTTATGATTCATATGTTGACCGGGAGAATCTTAGCCCATATCTCTATACTGAAAATATTCGTGAAGCTAATTATCGCCGAAGTGATAAAGCCAGGTTTTATCAGGATGAAAAGAAAATAGTATCGAATAAGGGCACCTTTAAAGGTAATGGTCAAACATTCGATGTTATTTCTGCCTACTTTTTTGCCAGGAGTCTGGATATTTCAAAACTAAAGCAGGGGGATAAGTTTAGCCTGGATTATTTTCTTGATGATGGTGTAAGTAAACTCATTATACAGTATGTTGGAAAGGAGCGGATAAAAACAGCTCTCGGAACTTTTAACTGTATTAAATTCAGTCCATCAATACAACCTGGAAGAATATTCAGAAAAGACAGTAAATTATACCTTTGGATTACAGATGATGCGAACAGGATCCCTGTAAAGGCACAGGTAGAGATTCTTGTAGGTTCAGTGACTCTTGAATTGTTATCAGCAGAAGGATTAAAATATCCTTTGGGTTTAGTTAAATAAAAAATATGATTGAAGTACAGCACACATTGGTTCATGAAGATGTGGTCAGTGAGAATTTTGTTTGCAATCTCAATAAATGCAAAGGTATTTGTTGTATAGAAGGAGATTCAGGAGCACCGCTTGAGCGGGATGAGCTGGCCGTTCTGGATGAGATCTATCCGCTGGTAAAACCTTATATGACGGAGAAGGGTGTGGCGGTTATTGAGGAGTTCGGCACCTATGTGAAGGATTTCGAGGGCGATTACACCACTCCCTGTGTTGATACCAACAAGGAATGTGCATATGTTGTTATGGAAAACGGGATTACCAAATGTGCTATTGAAAAGGCATATGAGGATGGTAAAATTGCCTGGAAGAAACCGGTTTCATGCCATTTATATCCAATCCGTATCACGAATTATCCTGAGTTTGATGTGCTTCATTATGACAGGTGGAACATCTGCAGCCCGGCATGTGCTTTTGGTAATGAATTAAAGGTATCAGTATATCAATTTTTGAAGGAGCCACTTATCCGAAAGTATGGCGCAGATTGGTATGCAGAGCTGGAGGGAAAAATTAGCCAATAAGACGATTTGTCAATTATTTGATTAGTCAATGAGGGAATGAGCAACCCGATAGCTATCGGGTTGAGCAAATGGGGATGCAATTTGTCTATTTGTCGATGTGGGAATGGGTTAATGAGGGCCGTCATCCTGAACGAAGTGAAGGATCTTCTCAGAGGGATAGTAGAAATTATTATTGAAGTAGTTGGAGTGAACAGTGAGAAGATCCCTCCTGTGTCGGGATGACAGCAGCAAATGAGCAAATGAAAATACTGATTTTCATGATGCGATTATTTTGACGAGCAGACGGGATTGATATGCTTTAAAATATAAAAGCATATAACTTAAAATTTACAACGTATAACGTAAGACGTAAAACTTATACCCATGAAAGGAATTATACTCGCAGGAGGATCAGGCACCAGATTGCATCCGCTAACTTTGGCAGTGAGTAAGCAGCTAATGCCTGTTTATGATAAGCCAATGATCTATTATCCCTTGTCTACCCTCATGCAGGCAGGTATACAGGAGATCCTGATCATTTCTACTCCTCATGATCTTCCCAGCTTCGAAAAACTTCTTGGAGATGGAAGCCGGATTGGCTGCAAATTTTCCTATGCTGAACAGAAAATACCTAACGGTCTGGCCCAGGCATTTGTGATTGGAGAACAGTTCATAGGTAATGATGATGTAGCATTGATCCTTGGCGACAATATTTTTCATGGTGATTCGATCAGTAACCTTTTACCAACTATACAGAATCCGGAAGGAGGTATTGTATTTGCCTATCAGGTCTCTGATCCTGAACGTTACGGTGTGGTAGAGTTCGATGAAAATTTTAATGCACTTTCTATCGAAGAGAAACCTTTAAAACCCAAGTCGAACTATGCAGTTCCGGGTTTGTATTTTTATAATAATTCTGTAGTTGAAATTGCAAGGAATATCAGGCCCTCTGCCCGTGGCGAATATGAGATTACTGACGTGAACCGCGAATATCTTCAGCAGGGTAAACTGAAGGTTGGTGTGTTAAGTCGCGGTACAGCCTGGCTGGATACCGGGACTTTTAATTCATTGATGCAAGCCGGACAGTTTGTTCAGGTAATTGAAGAGCGTCAGGGGCTTAAAATAGGCTGTATCGAAGAGATCGCCTGGCAGATGAAATTCATCAGCAAAGAACAGCTCAAAGAGATCGCTGAGCCACTGCGAAAAAGTGGTTATGGAGAGTATCTTCTTAGTCTGATCAGGTAATATCTTAACCACCGTTGCAAGGATAAAAGTTTTTTTTTCGACTTTGAAGGGGTCGGATGTTTATAGAAAGGCCATATAATCCCGTTTCCCGACTCTGAAGGGCAATGTCATTAAGTTAAGCTGTTATTTCCATTCGTATCTTGTCCTGCCGAGGGTTGAGGTATCTATTTTGAGGGATAAATTAGGCTCTTTGATGCGCTACTTATGACATATTGCTACTCTATAATTTCCGTTTTCATATTTTTTTTAGCTCGCTAAGACGCTAAGACGCAAAATTCAAAGATTAAACCGATCATTCGTTTATTTCATAAACGAAGCGTCTCTGCGTCTTAGCGTGATTATCTATACCGCTATATTATTTTCTCCTTCAGAGTTTCTTAAATTTTATTGCTAAATGACAAAGGGTCTTAACTTAATGACATTGCTTTTTGGGGTTAGTATAAAGAATTCCAGGCCGGAAGAACAATCATCAGGATTGAAAAAACCTTAAGCCGTGACATTGAACCTTCTGGATCATGCTTATCTGTGTCTGTAGAGGGGCTTCCCTCTGAAAGCCGGCCAAAAACATCAATGCAAAACATACAGGCATAGTTTATTGAGGATGTTAATTTTATCCGGATATTAGTGATTCTCTTATTTTCAAATCTACTCCCCCTTCCCGCATTCAGAATATAATTCATTAACAGGATTTTCTCAAAATTCTTTTATATTGCTTTATAGTCAATCTATATACCTGATTATCAGTCAGGGCAATCTGATTGGGGTTCTAACTATTTAAAAAGATAGCATAATGAAAAACAACCGCAGAGATTTTTTGAAAGTAGCCGGTGTAGCCGGAATGGGTGTTATGGGTGCCGGAATGTTAAGCAGTTTAAGTTCATGCAATGAACCTGAAGCAGAGGATTC
>JBAZCD010000202.1:0-5836 GCA_041671205.1 Pedobacter sp. | reverse complement strand
CAGTAAAGAATACTCCATTGTTTATTTCTGGTTCGGGAGGACTGCTGAAGAATGATGCTGATCCGGATAATAACACGCTTACAGCCACTGTCGTCAGCTCCCCTGCCAATGGTACACTTATTTTGAATTCCGATGGAGGATTTACCTATACACCATCGGATAATTTTACGGGCAGAGATAGTTTTACCTATAGTGCTTGCGATAATGACATTCCTGATTTTTGTGATACAGGTACTGTCACTATCATTGTAACCGGGAGCCAGTTATTAGGAATAGCGAAAACAGTATCCACTCCTATGAGGCAGTTGGATGGGTTTGACAGCAATATCTTAACTTATAAAATTACAGTAAGAAATTATGGAAATGTACCACTGAAGAATGTACAGCTTACCGATGATCTGACAATGAGCTTTCCCTTTCCTACCCAATTCTCTTTACAGGGAATTCCATCCACTTCAAAAGGAATTCTGGAACCCAGTTCAGCTTTTGATGGCAGAGTTAATAATAATCTTTTGAAACTAAATAATTCACTGCAGGTTGGTGAAAGTGACACAATCCAATTTACTATTAAAGTAACTCCGTATAATTACATAATGGGGCCGTATTATAATTCAGCAAAAGCAATTGCAACCGATCCTGACGGTAAACTCGCAGAGGATATCTCAACGGCAGGAACTAATCCGGACCCTGATAACAATGGGATTCCGGATGAAAGTAGTGCAACTATAGTAATGCTGGAGAAAGTAACAGTACATATCCCGGAAGGATTCTCCCCGAACGGCGATGGAGTTAATGATATGTTTGTGATAGAAAATTTAGACAATGAACAAATCAGCCTGCAGGTATTTAATTCACAAGGAGCCCTGGTTTATAAAAATACCAATTACAAGAACGACTGGGCAGGATTAAGCAATCAAAGAAACAATTCGGGGAAGGAAATTCCTAATGGAACATATTATTATATCGTTAGCAAAAGAAACAATAATGAAAATTATGTTTCTTTTATTACTATAACCCGATAGGAGCTGCTACATGAGAAGAATTATAATTCTTATTTCTCTGTTATTATGCCAATTGAGTTTACTCGGTCAGCAGGACGCCATGTATTCTCAATATATATTCAACAAATTGGCAATAAATCCTGCTTATGCAGGGAGCCGCGGTATCAGCAGCGCATCTGCTTTGTTTCGTACTCAATGGGTCGGAATAAAAGGCGCCCCAGTAACCAAAACAGTATCTTACGATGGACCATTGCGAAATAAGAAGATCGGTTTGGGAATTCAGGCATCCAATTATCAAATGGGAATAACAAATCTTAATGGCGCATTTGTGAGTTATTCCTATCATATAAATTTCTCTGCCTCCACCTTGGCGTTTGGCTTACAGGGGGGAGCATCGCATATTAAAGCCGATCTGAATTCAGTCAATTTGGGGACTCAGGGGCAGGATCAGGCATTTTCTCAAAACATAAATGAAGTGTTCCTGAATTTTGGAACCGGAGCCTACTATAATACTGAAAAGTTTTATGTTGGCTTCTCAGTTCCACATCTTTTAAGAAACAGGCTCAGAACCGATTATGATGAAACCTCTGATGGGCTGGTTTCAAGACAACATTTAAACATTTTCCTGACCTCCGGATATGAATTCCGACTGAGTGAGGATTTTAAACTGACCCCCTCCTTTCTGATTAGAGGCATGCAGGGTTCACCTGTAAGATTAGATCTGAACGCGAATATGTGGATAAAAAATCAATTCTCAGTAGGTTTGCAATACCGCATCAATGAAGCAATCGGAGCATTACTGGAAGTAAATGTGACACCACAGATCAGTATGGGATATTCGTATGACCGGAGCATAACCAAATTGATTGAATTCAATTCAGGAAGTCACGAAATTATGCTGGGTTATAAATTTAAACTCAAAAAAGAATCAAAGCAATAATTAAGGTTACAATCACATTAAAGCCCTGAGCGATCAAAAAAGCGTAAAAAGGTTTCTTGCTCTGTTTATTAAAAAGATCAGCAAAATTGGTTTCAAGCCCGATACTGGTAAAAGCCAGTGCAAACCATAGGCCCTGAAGGTTTTTAAGGCTTCCTTTTACAGATGAACTGACTTCCGGACTTATTACAAATGAGAACAAGAGTGAAGCAACAAGAAAGCCAAGAACAAATTTTGGGAAACGCTCCCAGATTACTTTAAGCGTTGGCTTTCCATCAGACTCACCTGCTCTGGGATGTTTGGTATAGGTCCAGTAAACAGAGATTGCAAAAGCTGCCAAACCCAGCAATACATTTTGGGAGAACTTAACAATTGTACTGATCTTTAGTGCGGTTTCCCCTACTAATGATCCTGAAGCAACCACTGCACCGGTAGTATCGATACTACCACCGAGCCATGCACCGGTAACTTCCTGCGACAAGTCAAAATACCCGGCAATCATAGGCATGAATATCATCATGGGAATGGCTGTGATCAATACCATTGAAATTACGTAGGATAGCTTTTTCGAATCCCCTTTAATTGCTCCTGAGGTTGCAATAGCAGCCGAAACACCACAGATAGAAACAGCGCTGGAGATCATCATTGTAAGTTCATCGTCTATTTTCAGCCTTTTACACAACCAAAAAGCAAAATACCATACCGATAAAACCACCACCAAAGCCTGGATAAGACCGAGTGAGCCGGCTTTTAAAACATCTGAAAAAATCACACTTGTTCCCAATAATACCAGACCGATCTTAACGAACAACTCAGTCGAAAGTGATGAACGCAGCCATTCAGGTAGTTTAAAGAAGTTACTGATGATCAGCCCGAGCCCTAAACTGAAAATAACTGCCTCGAGATTAAAGGATTTCACCTGACTGTTCCCTGCAAGTACTAACGCAATGATTGTGATCAGATAGACCATTGGAAACCCATATAAGAAATGTTTAATGGATTTTCCGGTTAAAAATGCTCCTATAACTGCTATCAGCAAAACGAATATGAACTGAATAAAAATAACGCCCAAATTATCGCCTGATAGCACATTCTCAAAAAGTTCGTCTGAATTGCTCCAGCTGAAAACTGGCACTTTCAAAATTAGTCCTCCAATCGAAAGGATAATGATCAGAGCACCCAGTATTACAACTGTCCAGTCCTCATGAATTGCGATTTTTTTCTGTTCTGACATAAAATTTATAGTGTAATTTTGATATTAAAAATACCCTTAAGTACTTGTTTAGCAGCATTATAACCACACATCCCATGTACTCCTCCTCCCGGAGGAGTTGATGAAGAGCAAATGTAAATTCCTCTGGCAGATGTACGGTAAGGCGAACTTCTAAGAGCTGGCCGGGTAAATAGCTGACCTATATCTATAACTCCTCCATTGATATCTCCACCAATATAATTGGGATTATATACTTCAATTTCCCGGGTATTCATCGTATGTTTTGCGAGAATCAAATTTTTGAATCCTGGCGCAAAACGCTCCACTTGATTTTCAATGGCATTAGTCATGTCCTTTTCAGATCCATTGGGCACATGGCAATAAGCCCATGCGGTATGTTTACCTTCAGGCGCACGCAAAGGATCAAATAAACTTTGCTGAGCCAAAAGAACAAATGGCTTTTCAGGTATTACACCTGCATTTGTCATTTCTTCTCCCTTTGCTATCTCCTCAAAAGTACTTCCCAGATGTACAGTACCGGCTTTACGACATTCGGGAGCAGTAAAAGGAATCGGCCCGTCTAAGGCCCAGTCTATTTTAAACACCCCCATTCCATAGCGGTAACGACTTAACTGCCAGGAATATATGGATGAAAAACGCTCTCCAGCTATTTGCAGGATTTGCTTTGGTGTCAGGTCAAAAAGTACGGCATGGCATGGCGGTATATCTGCCATTGAGTGTACATGCACGCCGGTTTCAATTTTCCCGCCCAATGAAAGAAAATAGGAAGCCAGTGCATTAGCAATTTCCTTAGATCCACCTCTTGGTACAGGCCATCCTTTCAGGTGACCTGTAGCCAACAAAACAAGACCTATGGCAGAAGTGCTAAGATTACTTAAAGGTTGTATTGAATGAGCTGCCATACCTGCCCATAAACCTCTGGCTTCTTTCGTTTTAAACTTCCCCACAAGTGATGTTGCAGAACGCAAGGCATTCAGACCAAAAACAGCCATATCTATGGGATGTTTTGGAAAATGTAGTGGTCCAAGTACATCCTTAACTATGCCAGGCCAGCTTCTGACCAGAGGCTTTAGCAGATTGATATAGGATTCCCTGTCAATTCCAAGGGTTTCAGCAGTCTCTTCAACACTTCCAATTAGGGCGGATGCAGTTCCATCATCAAATGGATGTGCTGCCGCCACCTCCGGATAAATGAATTCGAGTCCATGCTGTTCAAGCGGCAAGGAATTAAAAAAGGGAGAACCGGCAGCAAGCGGATGAATTGCCGAACAGATATCATGTACAAATCCGGGTAAAGTTAGTTCCGCAGATCTTAATCCCCCTCCAATTGAATCCTTAGCCTCAATGATCAGAACAGATAGTCCGGCCTGCTGCAAAGCAATTGCTGCCGACAAGCCATTCGGGCCTGAACCTACTACTATGGCATCAAAGTCAGAACTGACATTTACTTGTCTCATTTCAAATGAATATCATCATTCTGAACAAAAAAACATAATAATACCCTAATTATAAGGGATCATATCCCAACTTAATTTATAGATGGTCGAAGAAAAAGCAAAATCTACAGGTATATTTTACCATAACCGCAACTATAACAGCAATTTATCCATGTTTTAAATAAATACCTCATCTATAAATATAAAGAATCCTTATTTTCGAAAGCAAAACCTGATACATGAACAGTAAAATTAATTTAATCAGACAAACAAGGTCCAAAGCATTGGAAATTATCAATGGACTAAGCATTCCCGAATTGAATAAAATTCCCGAAGGATTCAACAATAATATTATCTGGAATCTGGGACATCTGATTGCTGCCCAGGAAGGAATATTTTACCTGCGCGGAAAGCTTGAACTAAACATAGAACAGGAATTTTTCAATTCATTCAAGAATGGTTCCCGACCTGAACGTGAGATTCATGCTGAAGAAATTGAAAAGATAAGGTCCCTCCTGTTCAGCAGTCTGGATCAGTTTGAATCAGATCTGGAGAAAAATACCTTTTATAATTATCCTGCATGGACTACCAGTATGGGTATAGAAATCAATTCTATTGACGATGCACTTAACTTTTTGCCATTTCATGAAGGACTCCATCTGGGCCATATAATGGCCTATAAACGTATCATTCAGAATAAAGAATGATTCATAAGGCTTCGAAAATTAAAGTAATTCTATAGTTAGTTTATGCTTAATAGGCCTGCAGCTCGTTTTCCACTTTGAATTTTTGCTTTGAGAAAAGAATTCCCAGCATCATGATGAGCCCCGAAATCAAAATCACAAAGGAAAGCACTCCCTCATTAAATTTATCAGAAGTTAACTGTGCAGGGATACTGTAAAATAAAATAACAGTAATCAAACCTCTTGGAGCAATGAATAGTTCCGGAAAAACATTCGTTTTGGAGATATACCGCAGAAATACATAGCGAATCAGCAGAATCACCAAAATAATAATGCTGCCAGTTAGTATTACCGGCACTGAAATGATTAATGATAGATCTATACTATAGCCAAACAATAAAAAAAAGAAAGTGCGGATAAGAAATGCAAGTTCAGCGGTCATACCTTTTAGTTCGCGATTCACACTATTTAATTTTACTGGATCCAGAAATCCTGTAATCCAGCCCTTAAGAAAGGGTTCTGCATTATTTAAAACCAGACCAAAT
>JBAZCD010000201.1:0-5844 GCA_041671205.1 Pedobacter sp. | reverse complement strand
AGGTCGAAACGTAAACCAGCCCCTACTCCTACCGCCAGTTGTCCCAGAAATTTATTGAGTTTGAATTCTCCACCCGGGTTTTCGATACTTTCTGTCCTGCGCCAAATGTTTCCAAAATCAGCAAATGTGGCACCCTTAACCTTGGCATTCAGGATATTATTGGCAATTTTGAAGCGGTATTCCAGGTTCCCCTCGAGTTTAAATTCTCCAAGCTGATCCAGATTACGCAGGTTCGCTCTTAAGGTATCTGCCTTACCATCCGTTCCTAAAATGGCTCTGTTATAATTACCAGGACCTAATGTACGTGCCTGCCATGCCCTGACTCCGCTCGACCCGCCGGCATAAAAGTTTTTCTCAAAAGTCAGCTGACTACTATTTCCATGAGCCAAACCTGCACCCGGATTCAGACGTGCAACAAACTGCCTTTCTCCGCCCAGATAGCGGTAATAACGCAAGTCTATTTCTGTCTTGACGTATTGCTGATAAGGCAATCCAAAAATTGTCCTGAATCCTTCAGAATCTCTTTTAAATTGAACGAGTTTATCCATTAGTCCAAGCGAATTCCCGGCAAGATCAACAGCCCCTCTGAAGAACATAAAATTATTGTAGGTATTGAGTTTATTCGAGTTGAATGTAAAGGCATACTGGCTGCCCAAATTGAAAAATTTCCGGTTGTTGGTCCTGACATACAGTGCAAATCCACGCTGCAATAAACTGTCTCTGAAAACCGGGTCCAGCTCCCCCTTTCTAAACTCAATATTTATTGGGGTAAATGAATGCAGTTTTGATTTTGTTTCTACCCAGTCGTACGTGATTGAGTTAATAAATACCCTGCTTCTGAAAGCATCCCGCTGATCAAATAACTGCAAACTGCTGGAGATCGTGGTATGCGGCATTCCATTTTTCCCGATTTCAGGAATATTAAACGGAACAAGTAATTTGGGGATGATCAGGTTGATCCCCAATTGCAGATCACGGCTGAATATCCTGTCAAGAATTCTCTTATCCGAAGTTGCGTCAAACAAAATACCATATTTAGCTTTAAGCTCAAGAAACTCAGCTCCGCCAAAAAGGTTTCTGTTTGTATAGGTATTTCCAATATTAAACCCATTCCGGCCAGAATTGAACGTATATTCCCCCTCAATTCTGTTGCTCATCCGCTTTAGCGGAGAAATATCATAGCGGGGCATCAGCCTGTTGGTACTGTCACTGGCTTTAGTATAATCTATCTTCAGATTCCTGAATACATTCAAATCATACAAGCGATCATAGCTTAGTTCCTCATTTTCAATGTTGTACATCTCATTCTTTTTCAAAAAGATATACTTACTGATCGGCCGTGGTTTAAATTTTCGGGAATAGTCAATAAAATGGAATTGGGAATCCAGTTGAAGGGTATCGGCCATCAAACCATCCACCTTTCCTTCACTGGTTCGGATCGTGATCTGGCTGTTATCAATGGTATAAACCTGATGTGCAGATTTTCCGTTCGGGTTGGCAATAAATAGCCTCAGATCAGCCTGGCTGCCGGATAAATTACTGTCCACGTCAAATCTGACATATTGCCGAACATAATCAAAATATCCATTCTGCTTCATCAGCCTGTAGATCTGTTCCCGCTCCAGGGCGAGCGAATCCGAATCGTAGCGCTGACCTTCCCGCATATGGGTAAACTTCTCACGATTCGTTTTATAAATTGCTGAAACTGCAGAATCTGCTATCTCATAGCGGATTTTTCTAATCTTAAATTCAGGTCCCTGGGCGGCAATAAATTTAATCTTTGCTTTTCTATCCTCAACTTTGATATCACTTTTTACAGAGGCATTAAAATATCCTTTGGAAGCCAGAAATTTTTCTATCTGCACCCGCGAAATCTCAACAAGGGAACTGTCCAGAAAATGAGGAGCTTCACCTATCGATTTTACTTTATCCGTTCTATATTTACCATTCCTGGTATTGAATGTATTGTACAAAGCCAGGTTTAATCGAGAATTTGAGCGGATATCACTCTGTACAAAAGTAAGGGCGGTTTCTGTGAATTTTTTATCGACACCAGACAACTCAACCCTTTTAACAAGTGACTGGTCTTCAGCAAGGTACCGTGTTGCATTACACGCACTTAAGATTATTATAATCAAAAGCAGTATACTTGTAAGTAATGAACCAGGGCGGATAAAGTATGATTTCAAAGTCTCAAATAAGTTTTATAAAATCTTTACACCAAAAAAAAATCCGAAAAGAACAGAGCCTTTTCATAGTTGAAGGCTTAAAATCGATCCTGGAATTTATCAATTCTGATTATATTATTGATTCTGTCTATCACACAGAAAATTTGATGCCAAAGTTGGGTAATTTCTCACGAAATATAAAGCTACATGAAATTAGTGAAGCAGAATTATCTAAGATTAGCACGCTAATTACCCCACAGGCAATACTGGCTCTTGTTAAAATACCCAAATCTGCGAATTTAAATACTCAAATGCTTAAAGGTTCTTTCCTTATTGCTTTAGATGGCATTCAGGACCCGGGAAATCTGGGCACGATTATTCGTACGGCAGATTGGTTTGGACTGAATACTATAATCTGCTCTAATGATACTGCCGAAGCATATAACCCAAAAGTTGTACAGGCCAGTATGGGGTCTCTTGCGCGGATGAATGTCATTTACACAGATCTTGGAGATTTTCTGAAAGAAACTGAACTGCCGGTTTTTGGCGCTTTACTGAATGGAAAGTCCATCTATGAAACTGATTTCGGACGGGAGGGAATCATCTTATTAGGTAATGAGGGTAATGGTATAAGTCATAAATTAATGGATATGATCAGCTATCCGGTGACAATTCCGCGCTTCGGGAAGGCCGAATCCCTGAATGTTGCTATTTCTGCATCTATTTTTTGTTCAGAAATAAGAAGAAAATCATAAATTTTATTGGGGAGCAATAATAAATTGCTACTTTTGCATTCCTTAAATACATAAGGTCGGGTGGCCGAGTGGCTAGGCAGAGGTCTGCAAAACCTTTTACAGCGGTTCGAACCCGCTCCTGACCTCAATTAAAATATTAAATTTAAAACCATGGGTGTTACACGTTTAAAAAGAAAAGACAGAAAAAATAAGACAACTTCACGTTTAGAGGTTCAGTTTTTGAAATTAGGCCGGAATATTGAAACCGGAAGCCGTTCTGCAGAGTCTGCTACAAGTCAGATCAATAAAAACAATGCAGTTCTTGCCGCTATTGAAGCCGCAGCTAAGAAATAATTAGCAGGCATTTAAAATATCAAATCCTGATCTGAACGGATCAGGATTTTTTTTGTCCGGTAATTTCCAGGATCATACCGCAAGCTAATTCACAGGCTGCATGTTCAAGCTTCGATTTTTTTCTGATTAAATTCCCCCATTAACGCTGACAGGGTTTTAAACCCTGTCAGCGTTGTAATAAAATTTAACATGAAAAAGAATACTGATCCTTTAGTTCCCGACACCTGCTATCATATTTTTAACCGGGGAATCAATGGTGAAAACATCTTTAAAGAAAAAAGAAACTATTCCTTTTTTCTGAACAAATATTCAAAATACATCGGCCCCATTGCATTTACCTATTCTTTCTGCTTATTGAAAAACCATTTCCACTTCCTGATCCGTACACGATCTGAAGAGATCATAAAAAAATGCAAACTGCCAGGTAAAAATTATGAGCCTGAACAAATAATCAGCTTACAATTCGGCCATCTTTTTAACAGTTATGCACAGGCAATAAATAAAAGAAATTCCAGAACCGGAGGATTATTTGAAACACCATTCAGAAGAATAGAAATAAAAGAAGAACGCTATTTGATCCAGTTGATCCCCTATATGCATTTCAATCCTGTTAAACATGGTTTTACCAGTGACTATACTAATTATCCCTATTCTTCCTATCGCTCATTGCTAAAGGGCGAAAATAAGCTGCTGGATTCAAAGACTGTTATGAACTGGTTTGGAAACAGGCAATTATTTGTCAGTTATCATAAAGATTGGTCCGAAGGCTCTGATCTGAATTCAGAATACTAACGCTGACAGGGTTTTAAACCCTGTCAGCGTTAGTATCAGATTATAATAGGCCCTTCAGTATTCTTTTGACCAATCCCGGGCCTTCATAAATGAACCCAGTATAGATCTGTAATAATGAAGCTCCCGCTTTGATCTTTTCAAGAGCATCTTCCGGACTATGAATCCCGCCTACTCCAATAATAACAAATGATTGATTTGAATTTTCTGACAGGTAGCGAATTACCTCTGTAGATCGCCGGCTTAAGGGTTTTCCGCTTAGTCCCCCGCTTTCCTTTTTAAGATCTTCTGAAGAAGTCAGGCCATCGCGGGAGATCGTGGTATTGGTCGCAATGACCCCAGCGATCTTTGTTTCATTCACTATCTCAATAATATCATCCAGCTGGGAATCTGTCAGATCGGGCGCTATCTTCAACAAGATAGGTCTCGAAATACCATTCCTACTATTTCGCTGCTGCAAGGTATTCAATATATTTTTAAGCGGTTCCTTCTCCTGCAATTCGCGTAAACCCGGGGTATTAGGTGAACTTACATTCACTACAAAATAATCCACCACATCAAATAAACGATCAAAACATTTGATATAATCACTTACCGCATCCTGATTCGGAGTAAGCTTATTCTTACCAATATTTCCCCCAATGATCAAGCCATTCCTTTTTATTCGCTTCAAACGGTCGGCTGCTACATCCACACCCTGATTATTAAAACCCATTCGGTTAATCAGGGCATTATCGGATGGTAACCTGAACATTCTGGGCTTCTCATTACCCTGCTGGGGCAATGGAGTAACTGTACCTATCTCAATAAAACCGAAACCAAACTCTGCCAGATCTTCAACCATGGAAGCATTTTTATCAAAACCTGCGGCCAGACCAAGCGGATTTTTAAACTTCAAACCCAGTACTTCTCTTTCAAGACGTTTATCTTCTAATTGATATACATTCTTCAAAAATGACTTCATTCCCCATACACGGTTTGCTCTGCGCAATCCTCCGGTTACCAAATAGTGAATATTTTCAGGGTCAAATTGGAATAATAAAGGTTTGATAAGCTTGTACATGCAGCGAAGTTACAGGTTTGATTTATATTTTCATTTCGGGCTTAAGAAAAATAAATCCAGCGTTTTGTCCCCATTCCTTATTTTAAACATTGCTTCACTCAAGGAATTTTTAATCTCATATTGAATTATTTAACAAAAAATTAACACAAAGTTGCAATTTCATTTTATATAATTTACATTACGATGACATAATAAGTGGCAAACAGGAAATGGCTTTAACTGAACAAATGGAAGGCCAGGGAACCTGGTTATTTAAACACCGCGGAGTACTCCCCCTAATAATTTTCGTGATTGGGGCAGGTTTATTTTTAAAAAATGAATCCAGCCCTGAGAACTGGATTCTTAAGGAAAAACATTACGGTATTATATTTGAAATGGCTTGTCTGGCAGTATCCTTTTTAGGATTCTTGATCCGAATATATACCGTAGGCTATAGCCGCCCAAATACATCCGGCAGGAACACCAAAAACCAGGTAGCCGATGAACTCAACACCACTGGTATTTATTCAATTGTCCGAAATCCGCTCTATGTAGGAAACTTCTTTATGTGGCTTGGAATAGCAATGCTAACTGGAAATTTCTGGTTTATTATCGCCTTCATACTTTTTTATTTTCTTTATTACGAAAGGATCATTTTCACCGAAGAGGAATTCCTCAAGAAGAAATTCGGAGATACTTATCTACTTTGGGCAAGAAAAACACCGGTAATAGTCCCCAGATTCGGAGCATTTGTAAA
>JBAZCD010000200.1:1258-5857 GCA_041671205.1 Pedobacter sp. | reverse complement strand
CGCATGATTACTGGGTGGCCAAAACATATATCCTGATCGCAGATAATTATGTTGCAATGAAAGATATTTTTCAGGCTAAAAGCACCCTTCAAAGTATTCTTGAGAACTATGAGAATAAGGAGGATGATATTCTTTCACTGGCCAAAGAAAAATTGGATACACTGAATAAAAGAACTAAATAATGAATACTCCCGCTTTTAAATATACCCTGCTCTTCAGTTTATTTTGTTTATCAGTTCTGGTAAAAGCACAGGATAAAAAGGATCAGAATCAACCAAACCCGGCCAATCCGGCAGGCGGAACACTGCTGGAAGAAATTGAAGTGGTTAGACCCTATAAACCTGTTCTGGCCGATGCCGTTAAGATCAGAAGAAATCCTGATCTGAATAACACCGCTCCATACAAGCCGGCACAAAGCTATAGTATCATCGATAAAAAGCTGGATCTGAATTCTAATATTAAAGAGTTACAGGCCCAAAAGATGGCAGATGAGCAGCAGGCAGTTCTGAACAATAACTATGTCAAAATTGGTGCAGGAAACTTCAATACTGCATTGGGGGAGGTCTACGTGAATACCGGCCGGGATGAGGCATTACAGAGCGGAGCTTTTTTCAAACATATTTCCCAGCAAGGCAGTCTTGATAAACAGCAATTTTCAAACCAGGAATTTGGATTATTCGGAAGATCAATCACTGATACCTATGCACTTAGCGGCCGATTGATATATGACAGAAAGTCGACTAATTTCTATGGTTTCAATCCATTGTCTGCAGCTCCTGCAGATATGAATAAACAACGCTTCAGCACGATCGGTGCCGAAGGCGAACTGGTAAATAAATTTGCTGAATCATCTGTATTCAATTATTCAGCAAATGTTAATGCTTATCAGTTTAGTAATATAGATGATGCACGCGAAAGTTCTGTACTGCTTAGCGGATCACTAATTAAAGAAATAAGCAAATTCAGCCTCGGCCTCAATGCTGCTGCAGATTTCACATCCACAAAAGATATTTCATACAAAACAGGGAACAACATCCTGAGAGCCAATCCATATATAAAACTTAGAGGAAGCAGTTTTGAACTGAATCTGGGAGTAAATATTGTTCAGGAATTCGGCACCAAAGGACGTTTAAATATTTTCCCCGCAATATCTGTTGAACTTCCGGTTATTCCCGGTTATGCTGTACTATTCGGAGGTTTAAATGGCGACGTTCTTAAAACATCCCTGAAAGACCTCGCCTCAGAAAATCCTTACCTCAGTAAAAACATCGCCATTCAGAATTCATTGGAAAAAATGAATGTTTATGCCGGTATAAAAGGTAATGCCAGTGCCGAATTCGGATATAAGGTTATGGCCTGGTATAAAACAATGGACGATCTTCAGTTATTTGTAAATAATCCGTCACTGATAAACCGTTTTGACGCAGTTTATGACAATGGAAAGAGTAATATATTTGGAATTGAAGGGGAAATAACTGTCAAAGCATCTGATATCCTGAGCCTTAGTGGTAAAGCGCAAATATTTGAATATACTATGGCTACTGAGAAAGAGGCATGGTTTAAACCAAGAATCAGGCTGATCTCCAATGCAAGGACTCAGATTAACCAAAAAGTATACATTGATGCCGAACTGTTGTTTCAGGGAGAGACCTACGCAAGGCTAAATGGCAGCGGTGGGACTTTTACTTCTCAGGCTATAAAAGGATTTATTGATCTGAGTGCCGGAGCAGAGTATAAAGTAAATAATAATATAGGTGTTTACCTCCGTGCCAATAATTTAACCGGACAATCATACCAGCGGTATTTATATTATCCAAAACTGGGCATGACCATACTTGGAGGCGTTAATTATAGGTTCTGATGCTTTGTTTGGCAGCTTGATAATTTAAAATTAACTTTACCACTCAATGGAGATCGGACTTTACATTGCAGAATTGTTAAGTGAGCAGGATGAAGTAAGCGTCCCGGGCCTGGGCACTTTTATAAAGGTAAGGGTTGCCGGATCTTATGATAAATTGAGTAATTTATTTTATCCGCCTGCCTACCACTTATCTCTTAGAGAAGGCGAATCCAGCCATTCGGGCCTTAGCCAATATATCAGCACTAAAAAAAATTTGAGCAACTCCTCTTCGGAGGGATTGATTAAAAAGTTCACGTCGAACATATTGGAATTACTTAACAGCTCTGACTCTGTTGAAATCAGACATTTAGGGATCATTCATAAAAAAAACGGAAGGCTTTCTTTTATACCTGCTGAAGATTTTGTAACAAAAGATGATTTTTATGGATTAAAAGCCATTTCTGAACGAAAAAAGGGAGATTCTATTCCTGTTCAGGTGAAGAGCAAAGAAATTGTTCCTGAAAATATTGAGGAAGTGGAAGAAGAGGAAGAAGCCTATGCAGAAGAGGTCCCGAAACCAAGGCTAATACCGGTTCTGATCATCAGTATACTGGCAATTATTGCCACACTGGCTGCATTATTTTACTTTGATAAAGGCTTTAATCATTTTGTTAAGAGTTTTATTTCAGCAAAGGAGCAATCTGTTAAGATATCAGAACCAATAAAAGATACAATTACAGCTTCAGCTGCCCTGACAGATACCAGTGCAAGCCCCGTTAACAGTCTCTCTCCTGCAAAGGATACTATTGTACAAAAAACAAAATCTACTGAAAAGACACTGGAAACTACCCTACCTAAGCCCGAGCAAACAGCATCAGTTAAAGAAGAAATCACATTTGAAATAATTGTTGCTGCATTTTCTAGAAAAAGTGATGCAGAGACCTATATTAAAGAAGTTGAAAAAAAAGGTATAAAGGCAAAGGTTGTCGAAAATATGCCCGGAAAAATGCTTAAAATCAGCCTGGGAACATTTACAGATGAAGAATCTGCTACCAAAGAATTAAATCGTATTCATAAAGAAATAAATAAAGATGCCTGGATAGCCAGGGTTAAACCATTAAAAAATCCATAATAATGTTACTACTTCAAATTGACACACTTAAGCCTGTAGCTGATACGGCCGCTTCAACCATTCAGACGATGCAAACCGGTGAAGAATTAAGATTCATTGAACTCCTGTTCAAAGGTGGTTGGGTTATGGTACCACTGGCACTGCTTGCATTCATAGGCCTGGTCATTTTTGTTGAACGATATTTGACCATTCGCAAGGCCTCTAAAGATGAGATGAACCTGATGCTTCAGGTAAAGCAAAGTATAAAATCTGCAAAACTTGACACAGCACTTGCCATCTGCCGAAACAGCAATACTCCGCTTGGACGAATGCTTGAAAAAGGCTTATTGCGTATCGGCAGACCAATAAAAGATATTGAAGGTGCTATAGAAAATGTAGGCAAGCTTGAAGTATCAAAACTTGAAAAGAATATCAGTATACTTGGTATTATTGCAGGTATTGCGCCAATGCTTGGTTTCGTAGGTACAATTATCGGTGTAATTACCATTTTCCATGAAGTATCTGTGAAGGGAATCATAGAGATAGGTACTATTTCTGGTGGTCTTTATGTTAAAATGATCACTTCGGCTACCGGATTGATTATTGGTATCATTGCCTATGTATTGTATCATATCCTGAATATTATGGTTGACCGCATCATCCTTAAAATGGAGACAGATGCCATTGAATTTATTGACTTGTTAGAGGAGCCGGGCAAATGAATTTAAGAAAACGACAAAGAGGGAATGTAGAGGTCCACACATCGGCATTGAACGACATCATGTTCTTTTTGCTGCTGTTCTTTCTGCTGGCATCTGCTGTTGCCAATCCAAATGTGGTCAAGCTATTTTTGCCAAGATCCAATTCAGGGCAGTCCATCCCGCAAAAAACGATCAACGTATCAATAACCAAAGATCTGGAATATTATGTAGAGAAAAAGCAGGTAACTGCTGCCAATCTTTATCAAAGCATAGAGGCTTATCAGAAGGCATCTCCCGACCTTACAATAATTCTGTATGCCGATCGTACTATTGCTATTGAAAATGTGATCGAACTGACAGATATTGCGAATAAACTAAAGGTAAAACTGGTTTTAGCTACAGAGACTAAAAAATGATCGATTACCGCAGACCGGAAGAAAACAATTATCCAAAGGCATTTGCCATTTCAACAGGCATAATGGTTGCTTTTCTGGTGATCAGTTTTTTCATAATTGCAAGCCGTGTTGAGCCTGATACCGGTACGGGTGGAATCATCGTAAATTATGGTACTTCTGAATTCGGTATGGGTGATGATTATATGAGCGTTGAAGAGCCCTCAGCCGCCCCGGATGCCAATAGCACTGCCCCCGACAAGGTGATCATGGAAAATAACACCTCAAATGAAGCCAATTCTGAGGTATCTGATAAAGCCATCGCCACACAGGATAACGAAGAAGCCCCTGAAGTGATCACTAAGGAAAAAAGCAAAGCTAAATCGCCATCTGTTAGTCTTCCGGCAAAGGATAACAAGCCTGTAGTCAACCAGAATGCATTGTATAAAGGCAAAAAGAATGATGGCCTTGGTAAAGGTGACGGAACAGGAACTGTTGCAGGCAATCAGGGAAGCACTGATGGTGACCCGCTTTCTCCTGACTATGGCGAAGGGG
>JBAZCD010000200.1:0-1248 GCA_041671205.1 Pedobacter sp. | reverse complement strand
TGGCAATGGCAGCTATAATCTTGACCTGAAAAGCCGGAGGTTCACCAATCTGAGTCCGCCCAAAGATGACGGACAAAAATATGGTAAGGTTGCTGTAAGGATCTTTGTAGATAAAAACGGAGTCGTTGTAAACGCAATTCCGGGAGTGAAAGGTACTACCCTATCCGACAAAGCCATTTGGGAAAAATGCAGGATTGCCGTGTTAGGATCATCGTTAAACAAGCTCGAGTCTGCACCTGATGTTCAAATTGGGGTGGTTATGTTCAATTTCAAAGTTAAATAGGCTCAAAAACCAGGGCTGATTGATCAATATGCCTGAAAACACCTCAGAAAATCTACCCGCTGAAGGCAAGTTCAGATCATATTCTGAAACAATTTCTTATTTATATTCGAGGCTTCCCATGTTTTCGCGTTCAGGCGCTGCTGCAATTAAAGCTGACCTCTTTAATACACAGAAATTTTGCACCCACCTGGGCAACCCTCACAACAAATTTAAATCGGTTCATGTTGGGGGCACGAATGGAAAAGGTTCCACTTCTCATATGCTTGCCGCAATCCTCCAAAGTGCCGGATATAAAACAGGTTTATATACCTCTCCCCATCTCAGGGATTTCAGGGAACGAATCCGAATCAATGGAAAAATGATCTCTGAGGAGGCTGTTGTAAAATTCACTGAAGAAAATTATCAGTTCATCGAGGAGTTGGAACCTTCATTTTTCGAGGTTACCGTAGCCATGGCTTTTAGTCATTTTGCATCAGGACAGATTGATATCGCACTTATTGAAGTGGGGCTTGGCGGTAGACTTGATTCAACCAATGTGATCAGACCTGATCTTTCCGTTATCAGCAATATCGGGTACGACCATATGAATATCCTGGGCAATACCCTGCCTGAGATTGCTGCAGAGAAAGCCGGGATCATTAAATATAAAATTCCGGTCGTTATCAGTCAAAAACAGGATGAAGTAGCTGATATTTTTATTAAAAAAGCAGCTCTTGAACAATCAAAACTGGTATTCGCCAGTGATGAATGGAAGATCAGCAGGAGTTCTGATCAAAGCCGATCGGCAGATGTGCTGAGGGTAGATATCAGCAGGAAAGATCAGGCAGATTCTGCATTCTTTAGTTTTAATACTCTTGAATTAGATCTCACCGGCATTTACCAGTTAAAGAATCTCGCAGGTGTATTAAGCGCAGTAAAGCAATTGCGCCAATCGGGCTATCAGATTTCTGACCGGAATATTCAGG
>JBAZCD010000199.1:0-5872 GCA_041671205.1 Pedobacter sp. | reverse complement strand
TGATAAAGCGATCGAAGAACAACTGAATATTTTTGAAAGAGTTGAAAAGGAAAATGGAAAACACGACCGGCGTTTCCGTATTGAACATGCCCAGCATATTGCACCGGAAGATTTGAGAAGATTCAAAACACTGAATGTCATTGCCAGTATGCAGCCCTACCATGCGATTGACGATGGACGATGGGCTGAAAAAGTAATCGGTCCCGAACGTATAAAAACGACCTATGCCTTTAAAAGCCTGCTGGATAATGAAGCGGTTCTGGCCTTTGGAAGCGACTGGTTTGTAGCGCCTCCAACACCTATTGAGGGGATCTATGCTGCGGTGACCCGTCGCACACTTGATGATAAAAACCAGGGAGGATGGGTCCCTGAACAAAAAATCAGCCTTGAGCAGGCCTTAAAAGCATATGCCTATAATTCTGCATACGCCTCCTTTGATGAAAACAATAAAGGAATTTTAAAAAAGGGCTATCTGGCAGATTTCGTAATTCTGGATCAGAATTTGTTTGATATCAAAGCTGAAGCCATCAGGGATGTTAAAGTAATGAAGACTTTTGCAGGTGGAAAGCTGGTTTTTGAACGCGATAAAAAATAGATTTGTTTTAAATATTTGAAGAATCAATTTTAATAATTTCATTAAAAATATAAGAATATGAAGTGGTTAGGCAGACGTGGAAGCGGAAATATTGATGACAGACGTGGTATGAGCGGTGGTGGTATGGCCATTGGCGGCGGGACAATTATTCTCGTTATCCTCGGCTTATTATTTGGAGGAGATCCACAATCTATTTTAAATCAGGTATCTCAGAATCAGCCGGTTCAGGAAGGCAAGGTCGGTTCACCACAGGATGATGCCGGTAAATTTGCTGATGTAGTTCTGGGAGATACCGATGAATTATGGACTGAAGTGTTCAGAGAAAACGGAAAGCAATATGAACGGCCAACCATGGTCCTTTTCGATGACCTTGTGGCTTCTGCCTGCGGATCAGCAAGCTCTGCTACCGGACCGTTTTACTGTCCGTCGGACCGTCAAATCTACCTTGACCTCAGCTTCCAGACGGAGCTGAAGAACAGGTTTGGAGCAGGCGGTGATTTCCCGATGGCCTATGTCATTGCCCATGAAGTAGGGCATCATGTTCAGAACCTTCTGGGCGTATCAGAAAATGTTCAAAGATTGCGTAACAGCCTGAGTGAAGCCGAGTATAACCAATTATCAGTGAAACTGGAATTGCAGGCAGATTTTTATGCAGGTATTTATGCCAATTACATTGCAAAACTGCAGCAAAACGGCGAAAGTGTACTTGAAGCAGGCGATATCGAAGAAGCCCTTACTGCGGCCAGCGCGATTGGAGACGACCGCTTGCAACAGCAATCCCAGGGCAGGGTAGTTCCTGATTCCTTCACCCACGGAACCTCAGAACAACGAATGAAATGGTTCAAAAAAGGCTATGAAAGCGGGGATATAAAACAGGGTGATACATTTAATGCGAGGGATTTGTAGGATTTGTTAAATTGAAAAGTATTATTGCAAGCGTGGTGTTTTGTCATTGCGATCAGCCCAAGGCTGAGAAGCAATCTCAAAACTATAATTACTAAACGTCTTGAGATTGCTTCGTCGTGCCTCCTCGCAATGACACACGTTCCGACCCCGTCATTGTGAGTTTAGCATTTTATCATTGCGAGCATTGTGTTTTGTCATTGCGAGCGTAGCGCGGCAATCTCAAAACTATAAGTACTAAACATCATGAGATTGCTTCGTCGTACCTCCTCGCAATGACACAGGTCATGCGCCTCATTCGAATGACACTCCCTTTAGGAAAGAAATCCTGCTCAGGAAACAAGATCTACTCTAAAATCACTAAGTTCCTTCACTTCGTTCAGGATGACATCCTGCTTTGATTCAATTTAATTCTCAACTGTCAACTGTCCACTAAACCTCACTCCTCAACACCTCCAGCGGTGGCCTGTTCAGCACCCCTCTGCTGTTAAATAATCCAATCAATACAGTTAATGAAGTAATCAGCAGGAACAGGATCAAAACCGGAAGTAGTTCCGGAGAAAAAGTAGTCTCGAACACGAATCTTGCCAATCCCCAGCTTGCTACGAGAGCTAAAACAATACCCGCACCGGCAGCCAAAGCGCCCAGGAAGAAATACTCCAGGGCCGTAATTGCCAGAATCTGCTTGCGGCTTGCACCCATCGTTCGTAATAAAACACTCTCCCTGATTCGCTGGTATTTACTAATCAGAACCGAAGCGATCAGAACTATCAAACCTGTAATGATGCTGAATGCAGCCATGAAACGGATTACAAAGCCCATTTTATTAAGAATCTCATCCAGCACACTTAATACCAATCCAAGATCGATCATCGAAATATTAGGAAAGGTTTTTACCACAGCCTGCTGGTATTTCGCCGACAACTCATTAGAAGGTACCTGAGTAAGCAGCACATGAAACTGTGGGGCATCCTCAAGAACACCACTCGGAAAGATCAGGATAAAGTTGGTTTGAATCCGGTTCCAATCAACCTTTCGGGTGCTGCCAACCAGAGCCTTTAATGGAGCACCCTGTACATTAAATGTAAGTTCATCACCAATCTTAACTCCGATTCGTTTCGCATAACCATCCTCCAGGGAAACATAAACCGGCTTGCCCGGTTCAGCTCTTCCGATCCATTTACCATCAACAATTTCCTCCGAATCACTCAGACTATCCCGGTAGGTAACGCGATATTCCCGTTCGAGTCCGCGCATTGCACCCCAGGCCACACTATCTTTTTTATAGCTGGCAGCATTGCGCCCCTTGATCTCCGTCATCCGCATATTCACAATCGGAACTTCCTGTAAAACAGGCAGATTCAAACTCCTTGTTAAATCAGCAACCGCTTGTTTCTGATTACTCTGAATATCAAAGAGCACCATATTCGGCTGATTCTTACTGGAAGAACGGGTAACTCTCTTAATCAGAATATCCTGAACAAAGAAGAGTGTACAGATAAAGGCAGTCCCCAGACCGATTGAAACAACCAGAATCAATGTCTGATTATTCGGCCTGAAAAGATTCGCAAAACCCTGTCTCCATAAATAAGACCAGGAAGCTGGAAAATAACGCCGTGCAAGCCACATCATCGCATAAGCCAGAGCGGCGAGGGTAATAAATCCGGCAAGAACGCCCGCAGTAAAGAATACCGTCTTCTTGAGCGAACCCATCTGCAGGTAGGTAAAGCCAAATATGAAGAGTACTATAATAAAATATACCAGCCATTTTATGGGATCCTTAAACAGGGAAGTTTCTTCCAATGAAAGACGGAGTGTATTTAAAGGCGATATATTCCTGACCGACACCAGGGGCAGGAGGGCAAACAATATCGAAATGATCAAACCGAGTAAAAGACCCTGTCCGACAGCCATCCATGAAATGGCAACAGTAATCTCAACCGGTAAAAAGTCTTTCAGAACTATTGGCAAGAACTGCTGGATGAGTGTTCCCAAAATAGCACCGATCAGGGAACCGATCAAGCCAATGCCGGCGATTTGTATCAGATAGATCAGAAATGCCTGTCTTGAACTGGCACCCAGGCAACGCAGAACAGCAATGGTATTGATCTTTTCACGAATGTAAATATGGATGGCACTGGCCACACCTATACAGCCCAACAGAAGCGCAATGAAACCTACAAGAGCCAGAAACTCGGTCATATCTTCAAAAGAACGGCCTGTATTTTCCTTCCGGGATTCAATTGTTTCATAATCCAGTTCTGCTTTTTCGAGTTTAGGCTCAAGACGCTTTGCCAGTTTATCGACATTCGTTTCGGGCGGGAATTTATAATAGAAATTATAGGTAATACGGCTTCCCTTTTGTGAAAGTCCCGTTTCTTCGAGGTAAGCAAGCGGAATATAAACGATCGGTGCAACAGCAGCATTAAAGCCAGTCTGACCCGGAGCTTTGTTCAGAACCCCGGCAATCTCAAAAATGACCTCGCCCACTTTTATTGAATCCCCCGGCTTTGCATCATACTGAAGCATCAGGGTTTTATCCACCAGTGCCTGCTTCCCGAGCCTGAAGCTGCGGCTGGCAGATTTCGGACTGGTTTCTATATCGCCGTAATAAGGAAAATCTCCGGATAAGGCCCTGACATTGACCAGGCGGGTACCCCCATTCTTCTGAAAATAGATCATGGAAGCAAAAGTCCGTTCTTCTGAACGCTCAGTTCCCAATGATTTAAGCATTGGCAGAGCTTCCTCTTTAACCGTTTTATTGGTTTCAATAATCAGATCTGCACCTAACAGACTTTTTGCCTGCGAATCAATATCCTTCCTGAGGTTATATTCAAAAGAATAAATAGCCACCAATGCGGCAATTCCAAGGATAATTGAGGAAATGAATAGAAATAAGCGTGAGCGGTTACGCCTGCTATCCCGCCATGCCATGAGCAGCAGCCATCTGAAATTGAGGGAACCTTTATGTTCCTCTATAGCAGGCTCATTAAGCTCCGACATGATCCGGCCTTTCAGAATTTTCAATATTAGTTTTCACATCCGAAACCAGGGAACCACCTTTGATGCGGATAATCCGTTGTGTTTTGGAAGCCATTTCAAGATCATGGGTAACCAGAACCAGGGTTGTTCCGGCTTCTTTATTCAGATCAAAGATCAGTTTGACGACCTTCTCACTTGTTTCCGCATCCAGATTTCCTGTTGGCTCATCGGCGAATAAGATTTTTGGAGAATTTGAAAAAGCCCTTGCAAGCGAAACCCGTTGTTGTTCTCCACCGGATAGCTGCGTTGGGTAATGATACCCCCGATCAGCCAGACCAACCTTATCAAGCAATTCCAGTGCCCGCGGACGGATATTCTTCTCGCCTCTCAGCTCAAGCGGAACCATTACATTTTCTAAGGCAGTCAAAGTTGGCAATAACTGAAAGTTCTGAAAAATAAAACCCACATGCTGATTCCTAACCTGAGCCCGCTGATCCTCGTTCAGATTATCCAGGCGGATATGATTCAGCTCCACGATGCCCGAAGTCGAGCGGTCGAGGCCTGCACATAAACCAAGGAGCGTTGTTTTACCACTTCCGGAAGGACCCACGATCGACATAGTCGAGCCCGCCTCTATCGCAAAACTTATATCATCTAAAACAGTTAGCGTGCGGCCACCGCTTTGATAAGTTTTACTCAAATTCTGAATATTCAGTATAATGTCCAAGCTGTCTGATTAAATTAATATTGGATTAGCAATCTTCGCAAAATAAACAAAATGAAGGTCTTAGACCGATCTGCTTTGTAAAAATCTTCTCATATTATTGGATGGTGAGGGGTGGGGGATGTTACAATTTCCTGATTTTCCTTTCAGGATAAGCCTTACACCCGCAAACTCTGCTGACAGAAAGAAAATATTCAGCGAATTATTCAAATGTAAGCTTCCCTAGAAAGCTAATGCATATTAATTACTTGATAATCAGATAATTATATTTTATCTTATATTTTTCTCTTGTATTATATATTAATTAATTCTACATTTGTAGAATGTACTATTTATTTGTAGAACAATGCAATTAACAAAAACAGAAGAACAGCTCATGCAATACCTTTGGGAAAAGGAAAAGGCATTCATGAAAGACCTCATTGAAGCCTACCCGGAACCAAGGCCAGCAGCTACAACAATCGCCACATTATTGAAAAGAATGGCGGATAAAAAATTCATCGGCTACAAACTTTATGGTAACTCAAGGGAGTATCATCCCCTGGTTAAAAAATCAGATTACTTTTCAAAACACATGAGCGGTCTTATCAAAACTTTCTTCAATGATTCAGCCACTCAGTTTGCATCATTCTTTACCAAAGAATCAGACATGAGTGAGGCTGAGCTGG
>JBAZCD010000198.1:0-5907 GCA_041671205.1 Pedobacter sp. | reverse complement strand
AATTAATAGATCACTAGTGTCCGGTTAAAATAGTTTTTGACAAAAAAAAGGGGCCGAAGCCCCTGCATAGTTTAGATTTGAAGTTACCACACAACAAATTTAGACTATGCCCAAAAATACATTTTTTACCGGACAGCCGGTATTCACTCAACTATTAAGTTTAATTCCCAATCATCTGATCGCTAAATCGGCCTCAGACAATCATTCTAATCACTATTACAAGAAATTTAAGGCATATGATCATCTCATCACGATGTTATATGCCTGCTTTCATCGGTGTCAATCCATTCGGGAGGTGATTACCGGCATGCAGGCCAATTATAACAAACTGGCTCATCTGGGTGTACGTTCTTTGCCTCGCAGGAGTACATTTGCAGAAGCAAACGCATCCCGTAACAGTGCTTTTTTTGAACAATTGTATCACAGTTTGAATAAGCACTATCATCGGAGTTTACCGGACAGCAGAAAGCCCACTTTAGAAAACAGATTGTTTTTAATGGACTCAACGACTATTAGTTTATTTACAGATGTAATGAAGGGAGCAGGAAGCATTGGAGCCAATGGCCGCAAAAAAGGAGGAGCTAAAGCCCATGTATTATTAAATGCAGGCCAGGATCTGCCTGTATTGATCAAACTGACCGAAAGTTCCCGAAATGACCGGGTGTTTATGCCAGAAGTTAAGTTGCCGGCCGGCTCCATATTGGTCTTTGACAAGGGATACCACAATTTTGCCCGTTGGCAGCAATGGACGGAGCAAAAGATTAATTGGGTAACCCGGCTAATTGACAATGAATGTGTGGAAATAATAGCCACACGAACGATCACGGATAAGGAAAGTGAAAAAGGAGTTTGTCTGGATCAACGGATCATTTTAGGTAGGGGGTCAAACAGCAGTACCAAACGCATTGGAGTCCGTTTGGTTACCTTTAAAGATCAGGAGTCTGGCAAAACCTTTAAGTTCCTGACCAATAACTTCCGCTTTAAAGCTTCTACTGTGGCTGAACTGTATCGTAAAAGATGGCAGGTAGAGCTCTTTTTTAAACGATTAAAGCAAAATAGTCCACTAACATTCTTTTTAGGGGATAATGAAAACGCTATAAAAATTCAGATATGGTGTGCCTTCATTGCAGATTTACTGATCAAGATTGTGAAGGAAAGACTGAAAAAGAAATGGTCTTTTGCTAATTTATCAGCCTTGATAAAGCATCATTTGATGAATTATCTGCACCTGATTAACTTTCTGAATAACCCAGATAAGATTCTGTTAACATATGAGCAAAGTGATGTTACTCCTTTACTGTTTGACCAATAGGGGGCTTGCTTTGTATATTAATAAAATAAAATAGCCTGACACCTTCGGATCAAGGTTGTTTTCTGCTATTAAATTTTAACCGGACAACAGTGATTAGCAAATTAGCAAATGGAATAATTTGGCGATGTGCTGATTTGTCGATTTGTCAATGTGAGTGAATAAACAGATTCCGGTCTCCGAACCGTCTCCTTTTTTCTTAAAATCGATTTGTCGTGGCGAAAGCCGCGACCTCATTTTGCAAATATTGATTATCACTAAGTCGAAAGCCATATCCCCCTGATTCCTTCAACTCTTTGTCATTCTATTCTGGCGAAAGCCAGAGCCTAAGCTGCTTCTCAAGCAAGCCAAAGATTAGTCCGCCCAGTATAAATAAAGACGCCAAAAGCTTCCATGATTGTATTTCTTCACCTAAATATATTGCCGAACTCATGAATCCTACCACCGGAACCAATAGTGTAAAAGGTACAACCACTGAGGTGGAATAAGACTTCATCAGAAATCCCCAGGCACCATAACCTATATGTGTTGAGAAGTAAGCAATATAACATACAGAGCCAATCGCAGGCCATGACATATTTTGCAGTGAACTCTGGATAACAAGCGGCCCTTCAAAAAAGTAGGAGACAAGAACCATTACCGGAAAAGCTGCGAGATTGCCCCAGACTACCAGTGCAAGTGGAGATTCAGAATGGATTTTCTTGGTGAATATATTCCCTGCAGACCAGGAGAGGGCAGCAAGTAACATCAGAATCAGGCCCAGAAAGGTGCTCCCACCATTAACATGATACCCCACTATTCCGATTCCAATGAAAGAAATCAGGGAGCCGACAATTTTGAAAGGACTTGGCCGATCGTGAAAGAATAAGAAAGCTAGACCAATAGAAAAAAAGACCTGAATCTGGAGAACGAGCGAAGCAAGCCCCGGAGATATCCCAAGATGGATTCCGGTAAAGATGAACCCGAACTGCAAGGCGAAATTAAAGAGTCCATAATATACAATCAACTTCATTGGACCTTTGGGCCTGGGTATGAAAAACACCCATGGCAGGGCCGAAAGGCCAAATCGAAGCGCACTTAACAGAAAGGGAGGGAAACTCTTTAATCCGATATAGACTGCAACGAAATTGACACCCCAAATCAACACGATGGCCAGGACTAATAGAAGATGTTTAGGAGGTAAATTTATGGTGTTTCCCATTGTTCTAAATAAACTATAAGTATGATTTTGTTCTTCTTAAATCATGTGCATTCCCATCCGACACATATTTCCCTTGCTTTTGGACTTGATTGCTATGCTCACTCCCCTGGAGTTCCCTCCTTAGATTGGGACCCAATTATGCATAAAAAAGTAACTCTCTCAGGTTACTCTTTGCGTCCACAGGGCTTCCCGACTTGCGTCGGGACCCAGTTGTGTGCACTAAAAAAAAAGCAACTCGATGAGTTGCTTTTTTGTGCGCCCACCTGGGCTCGAACCAGGGACCAAAAGATTATGAGTCTTCTACTCTAACCAACTGAGCTATGGGCGCCTTCGTCCGACGTAGCTTTAGCGAAGTCGGATTGTTGATTTCCCACCTACGCTAAAAAGCTACGGCGGGTGAACAAGGTTGCAATTTTACGGAAATGCTTTGGATTTCTAAAATAGAATTTGGGAAATATCCAATTTTGATCAATATTCCCACTATATGAGGGATTTAATCCACAGAAAGTATGGATATAGTTACAAAATTTACTGCGATTCCTGTTACCTTAACCATCATCAAATTTACCTGCAAACATCCTTATAAATAATTAAGACAGAGACAGGTTAGAGACACAAATACTCAAATAGGCTATTTTTGAGTAAATCAAGACCAATGAACGTCTCTAGTAATGCTTGATTTTATTAATTGATTACTGCATAGATTATCATTTCATTCACTACAATTCATAATTTCATCTTTGATCCTACAAAATAATAAAGCGTATACTATTCTGTATCTTTCGTCTATCGGAAACTATATCCAAGAGATAAGCCTGCCCGTGTTCTCAAGCGGCCGACAGTATAAGTTGGTGTCCACATTGCACGGAGAACCAGGCCTTCTTTTAGGGGCTGAAGCCGGTAACCAAGATTGTAAAATAAATCCAGAGTCAAGTCCCGGCCTTGTGATGTTTTATTGGTAACAAACGTGGGAGTAAACCCTAAACCTGTTTCAATACCGCTTCGCTCATTCCGGAAAATATAATTATAAGCAAGTGGTACCGATATATGCGTGGCCGATCCCTCATTATCCACATACGAAACGCCTGCATATCCTACTCCTGCTCTCAGACCCGGTCCATCATTTCGTCCCGGTTTAAAACGTATATCAAAATTGCCCGAAAGCCCTACGCCGTTACCACCCCCCTCTACAAAAATGGCTTTTCGGTATTTTCCATTCAAAGTCATAGCTGCAAATTCCTTTTCTTTCTTTTCCTTTGGAGCGAGCTGGATGAATTGTTTATTAAGACTATACCCTATCGATAAGCCGGGCCATAAAGGAGGATAAAAATACCCCTTTCCAATATACATGAACGAATTGCTTACTCTGAACATGAACCCTTTTGTGGCCTGAAAACGGTATCCTATATAAAATATTTCTGCTGTCGTTAATTTAGGATGAGGTTCATCGGCATCCAAATCTATGAAGAAATTTTCGTTGCCAGATAAGTTATAAAACGCAGTAATTCCTATCCCGCTTTCAAAACCGTTCTTTCTTTTCCCAACAATATAATTGATCGCTAAAGGAAGGGTTATATATTTATCGAAATATTGGTCGGGAATGATTCCTACTCCTCCGCTGATACCAAAACCATCATTCCTGTCTGGCTTAAGACGCATATCAAAGTTGGCAGACAATGCTATGCCATTTCCGGCTAATTCGCCAAAAATGACTTTTCGATTCCTTCCTGTTGAGAGCGATTGCTGCGATTTTTTTATAAGTTCAGAAGATTTTGAAAAATTATATTTATAAGCCAGATCAAGGCCAATAAAACCAGAGCGCGTATTGAACGTGCCGGTATATATTTTATCATTCATCTGCACCTGTAAACTGCCTGCACCAACTGGTTTCAATCCAAAGTTCTTCCTAAGGCCAAACACTAAGCTGCTCCCGGTGGTTAACCTTCTTTCTATTCCTAAGCTGGCAGCTATATTAAGGTCGAACCGTTGCCCCGTTGCAGGGATGTCTATCAGCAGATCGGCCGGTAAGGTGGAAGGTACATCAGGGTTAAACTGAACAGCACGGTTAAATCCAATCTGGAAACCGTCATAGTTATCTGCGCCATAGGTATAGTATCTCAAAGAAGGTTCTGCAAGGATGCTGACAAATGTGCGTTCGTTCAAAATGACATGATGCACTGCGCGTGCTGACACTCCATGATAGAGGTATGGGTCAAAATAAAAACCCTGCCCTATTATTCCCTTGTCCTGTTTCGTACCGAAGGCAGTGCTTGGTGCAAAGAAATCCATGCCATAAACAACTGAGCCTAACGTGACTCCTGCGCCAATCCCCCATTTTCGGTTAAGCATACGGGTATAGGTTATTCCCATGTCAAAAGCAACTTTCGCCGGACTGCTGATCCCTGCAGATGATGGATTGACGATCTCTGGCTTAGCACTTATATTAGGAGTGAATCGGAATTCCAGGGAGCCTTGGCCCTTTGCCATCTGAAAAGGTATGGTCAGCAGGATAAACGCCAATAATCTGAGCTTTTTCATCTATAAAATTCCTCAGGTTCTTTATATCTTCTCACCAGGGAAAACCCAAACTGTAAGGCCACATAGCTGCCTGTATCACTAAATGTCCCGCTTTGTTTCCCGCTGGTCGGGTAAAGGTTATATCGTCCTTTATTATAAGTTACACCCGAAAAGTTGGTATTGACCCCTACATAGATCTGATTGCCTCCCCTCATTGTTTTCGATGCCCGTACATTCACAGTATAGGTTAACCATACCTTATGTTCAGGATAATCGATGAAAATATCCTGAATCTGGTGACTAACGTTAGAAGCATCAACATAAGAAGAGCTGCTGCTTAAACTATAATCTCGTGGATGGCTTAGATTAATCCCTGCCATAACAGAAGGCTGCCAATTGCCGATTTTTGTTTGTGAGGTATAGCCTGCCTGGATCGGAAAATAGAGGTGTCCGTTCACCAAATTGACATTTGTGCGGCCAAAATTGTGATCTCCCGGACCTCCGGCAGGGAAGTCGTTGTAGTCAATGTTGAATTTGTAAGCAACCGGAATCATTCGGAAATGTATGCCTGAGACAAAAGTAAAGCCGCTCTGGCTCACCCTGTGATAGTCAGCTCCAAACGCAAAGCCGGGAGTATTCAATCTGGTCATGACCTCCTTTGCAGTTGTCTTCGTGATTTCGGTACTCGTGCGGAACAGGGGCTGCAAGTCAACAGAAATATATTCCCTGCTCTTATGTGCCGTTTGAAGTCGCAATAGTAAACTGTCCTGTGGAAAAGCCAAACCAACGTTCAGCAATAGTAAAACTGTTAACAAAAACTTATGCATGATAAGGAAATCTAGACATAAGGGAAGTATGGTTGATGTTTTTAAATATACTT
>JBAZCD010000197.1:598-5918 GCA_041671205.1 Pedobacter sp. | reverse complement strand
GGTTTTAGTCCGGATGGCAGCAGCACAGCGCCAAATTTGAATCTTTGGAATTATCGGAGGATTCTGGCCAAGGATAATTTTATTGCAGATGCTTACACGGGTGATATCTCGACCGTTAACTGGCCCCAGAATGATTATACATTGGGTAATTTGATTGGTGCTGGTCAGAAAGAGTTTGATTATCATGTCAGCCGTGCCAAACAGCTTAGTCTATCATTATTTCACTGGCTGCAAACCGAAGCTCCAAGGCCCGATGGTAAACAAGGCTGGCCGGGACTCAGACTTCGCAAGGATATTATGGGAACTGAGGACGGATTAGCAAAATATCCATATATCCGCGAATCAAGGCGTATAAGGGCTTTATTTACTGTACTTGAAGAGCATGTTGGCCAGGAGAATCGACTGCATGTTGCTGGTCAGGAGGCAGGAAAGACCGCTGCTGATTTTTACGACAGTGTTGGAATAGGCTATTATCATATCGACCTGCATCCAAGCAGCCGCGCACAGAATTATATTGATTTCGCTTCATTGCCATTTCAGATTCCTTTGGGCTCATTATTGCCTGTCAGAATGGAGAATCTTCTGCCGGCAAATAAAAATATTGGCACGACCCATATAACCAATGGTTGTTACCGCCTGCATCCGGTAGAATGGAGCATAGGGGAAGCGGTGGGACTACTGGTAACTTATTCCTTAAAAAAGCAGGTTATTCCGCAGAAAGTACGTGAAAGCAGGGAATTGTTAAACGAATTCCAGGAATTTATAGGAAAACAGGGAATAGAGACGAAGTGGAGGTAAGTAATAAGTTACCGGTTGTAAGTTTTGAAAAATATGCTGAAAGTACTATTAACAGATAATTCTGAGGAAATAAAGAAGCGGAAGCCAGCAACCCAAACAGGAATTATTTTAGTGTATTTTGCTTTCCTGCAGATAGCCGACAACTGAACAGAAGCCATGACTTAGACCAGCTCATTTGACTGAAATAATAAGATAACAAATAACTCACAACTCATTACACATTTATGAAAAGAAGAGAAATCTTAAAAAGCCTTACTGTTCTTCCACTTGCAGGAGCATTGGGTACAAAAGCAGAAGCAGCAGAAACACCTCAAAAATCTGAATGGACTCCTAAAAAAATTGCAATTCCAAGCCCTTATCCAAGTACATCTCCCTTATCTGCCTGCATCCGTTCGGGACATATGGTGTTTTTAAGTGGTATCGGTGGTTGGTATGCAGATCGCAGAAAGGAACCCGGAGATATTCAGGTACAGATCAGAAGCGCACTGGAGCATATGAGGAATATGCTGGAGAAGGCTGGTACCAATATGGGTAACGTTTTGAAAGTACACATGACACTGGCTGAGCCCAATAAGAATATTAAAGCTCTGAATGAAGTTTATGGAGAATATTTTCCTGATCCCAAACCGGTACGTTCCTACAGCGGCTGTGGAGTAGATCAGATGGGAAAGGATGGCATCCTTGTTCAAATTGATTGTATCGCCTATATTGATTAATTCTTCGGGTCGGCTTTTATAATTCAGAGGCTGGCCCGAATTCTTTATTTAGGCCTGCTCATACCATATAGTTTCTCTGTTCCTGGTCTGTTGATCCAGATCAATGAAATTTATTAATCCAGGTCATCTCCCCCTCTTCTTTTCCTGTATATTTTTGTGCTGTAATTCAATATGATATGAAACAATGCATCGCTATTTTCGGAGCGGGGGGAAAAACCGGGCATGGATGGGTAAAAGGTCTCGCAGGTGCAGGATTTCGTTTGCTTTTAATGTCTGATGATCATTCTGAATTGGATTCTCTGATCGCCGATATTAATGATTCTAAACCGTTTGCTGAACTTGAGGTATTTACCTGCATGCTTGAGGGAGGCTGGGAGGCTGATGTGATCATCATTAATTCCGAATTTATTGATGACAAAGAAGTGGCAAATGCGTTGAAAGATGTGCTTACCCAAAAGATAGTCATTCGCGTGGCAGGTCTGTATAATGAGACATCTCAGGATATCAACCTGCAGAATCTTCAGGAACTGCTTCCCAATTCAAAAGTTGTTGGGGTGTTCATAAAAAGTAAGTTTGCTTTTGAGTATACGACTGATCAGAAAGGTCAAATGGAATGTTACCTGATAGGGATCGATATTGGGGCAGTTGCCGAAGTTGCAGAACTGACTAAATATCTTGGCTGCATTCCTGTTAATTTAGTATTGACTGAAAATGCGGTGTACAATGATCTATTTTTACATAACTAATAATTTAAACCCTAAAATAAAATCAAAAACAATGAGAAAATTAATCTTAACCGCGTTATTAGCAATTACTGCCCAGGTATCGGTATTCGCGCAGACTACCTGGAAATCTGATAAGGCACATTCAAAACTTACTTTTTCGATCGTTCATCTTGCCATTTCGGATGTTGAAGGACTTTTCAGAGACTTTGATGTAACGATCACTTCATCAAAACCTGATTTCAGTGATGCAGTATTTGAATTAACCGCAGTGGTGAAGTCTATCGATACTGAGATCGAAAAAAGGGATGATCACCTGAGAAGTCCTGATTTTTTTGACGTTGAGAAATTCGATAAAATAACATTCAAAAGCACTTCAATTAAGCCTAATGGTAAGAGCAAATATATCCTGAATGGTAACCTGACGATGCATGGAATTACCAAACCGGTAAGTATGAATCTGGTTTATCGCGGAACTATTGTTCATCCGATGTCTAAAGCCAATATTGCAGGCTTTCAGTTAACAGGAACATTAAAACGCTCTGAATTCAATATCGGTCCAAACTTCAAAGCTCCAATGCTGAGTGATGAGGTAATCATCAAAGCAGACGGGGAATTCTCGTCTAAGTAATTGAGAATGGAGAGCTGAGAATTGTTGTCTAACAAACAGATGTGGATAGATGATGAATTTCAGCTATCCACTTTTTGTTTATAAAATTATAAAATTCAGGAATGAATTTTCCACTCTCCACCCTCAATTCAGGAAACTATTCGTTTTCTGATCCTGCTTAATGTTTCCGGTGTCAGACCGAGATAAGAAGCAATCATATGCTGAGGAACCCTGGAAACCAGGTTTGGATAAGCAGCAATTAACCTCAGATATTTCTCCTCTGCTGTGCTGCTCAGGGTTGAAGTTAACCGTCTTTGCATGGCCACCATATTACTCTGGCTCAGAAGCCTGAAATATCGTTCAAATTTAGGTACGCGTTCATAAAGCTGTTCCAGAGCCGAATTGGTGATCAGAAGTAATTCAGAATCTTCTATAGCATCAATATTATAGACCGATGGGTCACCCGTCAGAAAACTGTATATATCAGATATCCACCAGCCTTCCGGGGCAAATTGAATGATGTGCTCATTCCCCTTTTCATCCACGCTGTAAGAACGCAGAATTCCTTTTTCTACAAAGATCAGGTTTTTACATATATCATCCTGCTGAAGGATGTATTGCCTTTTCCTTAATTTTTTGGGACTAAACAGGCTTCTGCAGATATCTTTTTCTGATTCGCTGAGCTTAATTTTTTCTTCAAGTTTTGTAAAAAGGACTTCAAACATTTTTTAACGGGAATGGAATCAATCTTGCTGATTTGCAGGCAAGTTATCTATATGATCAATAGATTACAAAGGTTTGACTCAATTTTACAATAGAATGGACTTAATTCTGGTTAATCTTTCATGAAATAATCCTAAATTTAGAAACCTATAAACATGTCCGAAAAACTCACATTCAATAACTGGTCGCTAAAGAAATTACTTTCAACGATTTCAGATTCCTTTGAACAGGCAAAGGTTAAGATACTCTATACATTTCTGATTTTTTCCATTCTTAAGCTTGTTATTATTATTCCCATTATTTATCATAACGGGCAGGTACTACACTTAAGAAGGGCATTTATTATGCTCGTGATTTACCTGATTCTGACGAAGTTTTTGCTCATAAACAAAAAATTCACGAATGCGATTGCTCATTTAATGATCTGGATGGGCCTTGTTCTGGTGCTTTCTATACTTTTCAATTTTGCGAAGAATCTAAATCTGTTGTCTCTTCAGTTTATATTTATGATTATTCTGAGCAGTTTTTATCTGATTAACCGAAATTTCGGGATCATGTATTCTATTCTCGCGATTATTCCGGCTATTATTTACCTGCTTGGTGGGGAAAGTATACGACTAACAGGAATTGTACCCAATGCGCTTGGATCACCCGCCTATGAGATTACGGTAGTATTAAACTTTGTAACGATTGTAATCGCTCATTACCTGTTTCATCAGGCTCTCAGTAATAGCGTCACTGAAAAGGAACTATTAAATGAGCAGTTTAAAATTGCTGTTGACGAGGCGAACCGTGCCGCACAATCAAAATCTGATTTTTTGTCGACAATGTCACATGAACTCAGAACACCTTTAAATTCTGTAATCGGAATGGCTGAACTCCTGAAGGAAGAATTTCAAAGCCCCGAACAGAAAGAGAATCTCAATATTCTTAATTTTTCGGCGGTGAGCCTGCATACATTGATCAATGATATACTTGATTTTAATAAACTGGGATCTGAAAAGCTTCAGCTGGAGAAAGTAAGTGTTAATCTTTATCACTTGTTGAATGATATATGTTCGGGATTAAGGATACAGGCCAGAGAAAAGGGACTGGACCTGAACCTGAACATAGATCCCGAAATAAAGAATACGCCTGTTTTAACAGATCCAACCCGTATAAGTCAGATCATTTATAATCTTGCTGGAAATGCGGTTAAATTTACAGCAGAAGGCAATATTACCGTAGAATTAAAGGTAAACAGTGAAGATGATAAAAATTTAAGCATCGGATTTTCGGTATCAGATACCGGCATCGGGATCAGCAAAGAGAAGCAGGCACTTATCTTTGAGCCTTTTATTCAGGCTTCTACCAGTACTACCCGTAATTATGGGGGAACCGGCCTGGGACTAGCAATAGTGAGGCGCCTGCTTAACTTGTTCAACAGTGTGATCCAGGTGGAAAGCTCAGAATCAGAAGGTTCGAAATTCTGGTTTGAAATTACTTTTGAAAAAGATCTCAAACCGGTAATTGTAATTGATGAACAAAATGAGACAGGTTATGATCTTGGTAATCTGAAGGTTCTGATTGTTGAAGATAATCCGATTAACAGCTTGTTATTAAAGAAGATCTTCGAGAAATGGCATAATGTACCTGATTTTGCAAAAGATGGTTATGAAGCATTAGCCAAGGTAGCTGTCCATTCCTATGACCTGGCACTGATGGATATCCATATGCCTTTACTTGATGGATATGAGACGGCACGTCAAATT
>JBAZCD010000197.1:0-588 GCA_041671205.1 Pedobacter sp. | reverse complement strand
AATTATTGCGCTCACTGCATCTGTGTCAAACAATTTAAGTGAAAAGATCCGTGCCGTGGGTATGAATGATTATCTTTCAAAGCCATATAAATCCAAAGAATTGTATCTGAAACTGCAGGAAATAGTAGCGGGAAATCAGGATTGATTTTTAAAGATTCTTAATAGCGGGAGTAATTCACTGCAGCTAAAAAAACACCCCGTTCTGAAGAACAGAACGGGGTGTTTTTTTTTGACTGATCTTTTAGGTCAGCTTGATAGCGGCGGACCAACAGGAACATTGATTCTCTGGCGGTTCTTAGACTGGATATATTTCTTGGCGGTAAACTTCGAAGTCAGATACTCTCCATGATGAATATTTCCTGTCATGGTATCTCCATTGACTGTTCCTGAGAATGTAAATGGAACGTTATCTGCAATCATTCTTGAAGCACTTCTGAATTTTACTTCGTTGCCATCAATTGTACCTTCCAGTTCATTGGTTGTAAAGGTGCTTTTGTGGGAACCTTTAAGCCAGTTCGTGTCCTGCTCTTCGATGGTGAATGTATGTTTACTCACTTCGTTAAAATATTG
The DNA here is from genome assembly GCA_041671205.1 of Pedobacter sp. GTDB lineage: Bacteria > Bacteroidota > Bacteroidia > Sphingobacteriales > Sphingobacteriaceae > Daejeonella. The sequence continues at coordinate 18 of JBAZCD010000197.1, read as the reverse complement.
AATAGTCACATCCCAGCG
>JBAZCD010000196.1:0-5928 GCA_041671205.1 Pedobacter sp. | reverse complement strand
GTTCGTTGTATTTCTGGTGGTTCGAATCGTGCGGTTCATAGATTTTATCTACTTTTTCACACTTTTTGACCGCGTCAACTACATCTGAGAATACCCCGATTCCAACGCCGGCAAGCAAAGCTGAGCCGTAAGATGCATCGACAATTAATGGTCTAACGACCTTTTTGCCAAATACATCAGAAATAATCTGCGACCAGGTATCGCTCCTTGAACCTCCGCCAATGAGAATAAACTCTGATACTTCTAAATTCATATTTTCAATCAACCTAAAGCAGTCCTTCAGCGAAAATGCAACCCCTTCCATTAATGCTTTGAGAAAATGACCTTTTTTATGAGACATAGAAGCACCTATGAAACTAGCCCTAAGATATGGGTCCCAGTATGGAGCCCTTTCTCCCAAAAGGTAGGGATGAAAAATCAAACCATCCGATCCTGTCGGTATTGGTTCAATTAAATCTTCCATAAGCTGGTAAACGTTTATGTTGGTTGCTATGGATTTTTCGATTTCTTCAAAACAAAAATTGTCTCTGAACCACCTCATTGCATAAGCAGCTGTATTTGTAGCAGCCACGGTGTACCACAGATCCGGAACAACATGAGAATAGGTTATTGTAAGAGGATTTGGATTAGGCTTGGCTGTCATCACATTGACGTTTCCTGCTGTTGCCAATTTTATGATACATTGTCCTGGGTTGATAGCTCCCGCTGCGTAATCTTCTGCAGTAACATCAGATGTTCCGCATACAACCGGCGTACCTTCAGTTAAGCCTGTAATTTCTGATGCTTTGGCAGTAATTTTACCGACAATATCCGTAGGGGAACATAGCGGTGGCAACGCTTCAACAGGCAAGCCAATCAATCGGCACAGTTCTTCCGACCATTTGTTTTTCTCAACATCATAGAATAAAGTACCCTGTGCATCGATGTAATCTGTTTCCCAACTTCCTGTGAGCAAATACCTGATATAGTCTTTCACAAACATGATCCTGTGTATTTTATTGAAATTATCAGGTTCATTGTTCTTAATCCATAAGAGTTGAGGAAGCGTCCAGGTTGGCGAGACTTTCTGATAAGTAATCCTGAAAATTTCTTCTCCCCATCCCTTTCCCAGGTATTTTACTTCATCAATGCTTCGTTGGTCAGTCCACATAATGGTTGGCCTGATTACCTCCACCTGCTTGTCTAAAAGAACTGCATTATGCGTAGAACCATCCAGGGCAATCGACTTAATGTGATTCATGTCGATGCTTTTCGATTCCCTTATTTTTGCTAAACAGCTAGTTAAGGCTAAAAACCAGTCGCCGGGGTTTTGTTCACACCAGGACGGCTTTGGATGGTAAGTTTCATATTCTTCAGAAGCTTCAGCTACAATATTGCCATTCGGGTTGATGATTGTAATTTTACAACCACCAGTCCCAAAGTCGATTCCCAAAAGCAAAGTATCGTTTCTATTTGCACCGTTGTTTAATTGTTGTTTATTAACTGATGACATGGATCTTTAAAAATTAATAGTTGAGGGTAATATGTCCTTTCTCGCCCTGAAAATCCCGACCAGAAACTTCCAAAATCAACAAGTTTTGAACCTCGTTATACCCTGATGATTTGATTTGCAAATTTTCGTTTGAAGAATCAATTGATTTGGGTCTTGCACATTTAAGTTTAATCAGCTGGCTACCATACATTTTCACACTAAACCTGATCGCATTCTTACTCTTTTCGAGGCTGTAAATATTGTAAGTGCCATCGTTTAAAATACAATCATCCATTAGTTGACTGCCAAATGAATATTCAAGTTGATAGGCTTTTTTCTCCAAAACCGGCAAATAGAGGAATGCATATCCAGATTCTTCATGATAACAACATATCTTCTGGTGGTCGATTGATGCTGATGATACATGTTCATAATTATTGAGTTTGATCTTGATTAACATGTTCCCAAGCAAATCATTTTGATACACTTCATCAGGCATGTCTGTATTATCGATCCGGATACTGTTATCAAGGTTATCCTTAATCTTTGTGTATTTATTATACAACCACTGGGAATGCAATTGTTCGGTATTCTTAGCAACGTACCGTCCGGAACTTTCCTGCACCATTTTATAATAGTTAATAAACAGGTTTGTCACGGGCGTCTGGAGAAAATAATCCTGAGCCAACCAATTGGCCCAGTGAGATTCTATTATATCGCTTTCCTGACTTTCGAGTGGAACAGAAGGCAGGGCTCCCAGCCGGCACCATTCATTGCCATAGTTAAGCCGATTTATTACATGAACACCATGATCGAAACCGCCTCCATTTTTTTCTTTGGGAGGATTAAGTTCAGGAATGAATGAAAAATCAGTGTTGGCATATTTAACCCCATTTCTCCGAAGTATTTTTCCTAAACTATAATTCCCATATGGATTCCAATAGTAGCTGTACGAACAGGGCACGAAACTTTCAGGGAACGACTGTCCGTTTTCAGTAGTAAGGCCATATTGAGCTATGATTTCTCTGGAACACTTGAAATGATCGTTCATGATTTCTTCAGGCCAGGGTTTTTTATCCACACGATTATACCATTCAGCCCTTACTTTGTGCATCTTTTCAGACCAATACTCATGTCCTATTCCGTGGATTCCAAATTCGAGAAATGCCGCGTTGTCCTTCACATACGTCATTATCTCCTTTTGCTCATCGCAAACGTTTTTCGAATTATCCCAATCTTTTCCGTACATGGTGGTGGTTGGATACCGGGCACAAACATTGTCCCTGTCCATTTCGCATAGCACAAATAAACACTGGATTCGGACGCCAACGAATTTTCCGACTTCTACAATCGCTTTATAATCACTTTCTTCCATGTGTCTATTTATGCCAGTACGATAAGGTCCATGCATTCCATTTGAACCGATGTTGCTGCCGTTGTTCCAGCCTAAATCATCAATTGCAAAAGCGAAGGCCCTTGGAAAAATAATTTCATGTTCCTTGTTATCAATAAAAGACATAGTAAGCATTTTCAAATGGTATGATATTGTTTATGAGTCTGTCTCATTATTTCAGATGCTATCTTATTGAATGATAGTTACTTAAAACTGTCTATTTTCGAATTTTATATCCAATTGCTCCAAAATAAAGTATAAATAAATAAGCAGGAATGAAAATCCAGTATGCGTGTTGATAATCACTAGCAGTAGCGATCTCTGTCGTTTTAAAAACATCAATCAGATAGCCAAACATCAATGGAATAACTGCTGCACCTACCAAGGCCATTACCATATATGATGCCCCTGTTTTGGTGAATTTACCTAAATCGGCTATGGCAAGTGGCCAAATTGCACCCCACATAATTGAATTTGCAAATCCAACAGCTACTAAACAGTAGATTCCAATTTCACCGGGCAAAAAAATCACGCATAAAGAAGCGAGAATTCCAATGATAGCGAATAGTTTCAGTGCATTTGTTTGAGAGATAAATTTTGGGATCATCAACACTCCAAAAACATAACCAACAAACATTCCGATTGGAACATACTTGGCATAGCCTTCGAGATTTGTCACACCTTCGCCAAAAATAGCTTTTGCATAACCTATGATTGAAACCATTGGAAGTACTTCAACACCGATATAAAAGAACAAAGCCAAAACTCCCAAAAACAAATGTGGCATTTGGAATATGCTTGATTTCTCAGCCGGGTAGGCACTTGTATCACTTGTAATGCATCCATTTTCTCCGGCAGCTTTTACTTCAGGTAACGGAGCAAAGTGCATGAATGCACCCAAAACCACAAGAATCCCTGATACTATATAAAACGGAAACGAAACCTGACTTAGTTTTACATTATTTAAATCCAGAAACAGCCCAAGAAATACAGGGCAGATCCACCATGCCAGTTTATTCATTATTCCCATTAAACACATGCGCATTACAGCACCTTCTTGTGGCCCAATAATAGTGACATATGGATTGACAGATGCTTGCAAAAGTGTTTTTCCAATTCCTATAATAAAAAGAGCCAATAGAAAAATGTTTAAGCTTTTCATATTTGCTGATGGAACAAACAAAATCATTCCTAAACTTATTATAAACAGTGAAAAAACTATGCTTCTTTTATATCCGGCTTTACTAACTACCCATCCGGCAGGAGTACCAAAAACTACAAAAGCAGAGAAAATGGCAACAGGAACCATATAAGATTGAGTAACCGTAAGATGTAATGCATCTTTTAGAAAAGGAGTTAGAAAACCGCTGATGCCGACGCCAAAACCAATAACAAAATATAATACTCCAAGAATAAGCAAAGGAATAACCAAGGTGTTTCTATTAGTCAGTAATCGCACATTAATCATAATTATTTTCAATATTTATATAGAGATTTTTATATTGATATTTGTTTCTAAATAGGGAAATCTATCAAGTGGAAAATTCATAAAATCAAACCTTGCACCACAAATTAAATACTGATGGGGGTTCTGATTGAATCTTCATCTGTTAGGAGCACCCAGTTCTTATGTTTCCTTATGTGTGTAACAGGATAATCGTCCCCAATTTCACCAAGTACAGCGATACGAACCACGGTTGTTGCCCAGTCGATTCCCGGAATGCCACTTCTGGTCATGAGTACCACTTCATTAGCAGATAGTAATTGATTCATTCCTACGGTCAGCCCTCGTCTTGGAAAGTTCTCTAGGTCTCCACCGACACCGAACCTGATAGCGCCCAATGTTACTGTGAAATCATTGATAAAAGCAATACGCGGGTCGGTATCTCTCACTCCAGGTTCTGGTTCATTAAAAGCGAGATGACCATGAACACCAACACCTCCATAACTAACATCCAGATGTTTAGCTGCAATCAAACCTTTTAACTGGCTTAAATTCGCAGCCGATGGAAATATTACTTTCGAAAAATCAGGAAGTAATTCCTTGTCAATCGTTTCGAATATTTTATACAACTGTCCGCGCAAACTCAGGTAATGGTCAGCTGGTATTTCTACCCCGTTGATGTCGGCGTACTCATCCATAAAGAAAAAGTGAGTGTTTGCCAGTGAAATTCGCTCTCTGTTTACCATTTCAACAAAAATGGGATATTCTGGATAGGGGCCAAATGGGAAAATCCCCGCAGTTTCTTTACCTTTTGCATTGTTTCTCACAATTAAATCCCGCATGTGCTCAGCGAAATACTGATAAATTTCCTGGCTATCCCTTAAAACCATTAGATGCTTCCCTGCTTTGTTTTTGACTTCTTCCGGACTTAATTTGTTGAGTTCACGTACTTCATCTTTTCTTTTCATTTTTATATATATTTAATTTGAACTGTAAAAAATATCAAGTTGTTTTTTCATCCAGTCATAACCACTTAGTTACAATCAACTAGAATTGAGTACCTAAACGCCTATCCCTGTCAATCTTTATCTGTGAAACAGAGGGTTTAAGAACTTTAATCCATCTTCAATACTTTGCCGCCAATAACCCCAGGTATGTTCGCCTCCACGAACACGAAATTCATGATTAACTTTTCTATCAATTAAAACAATATGGAGTAGTGAATTTCCAAAAGCGAGATAATCTTTATCTCCACAATCGATGTAATATTTTACTGAATTCAGTTGATTTACTGGAAGTGTGGTTGCTAATTTCAATACACTGTTTTTCTTCCATGTATCAGGTAAAGCATTTCCATCTAATTTTCCATAACAAACATTGGAGTTTCCTTCTCCTGACCTTAACCGTCCTTCCATAATGCTATCGTTGCGTACAGCTGCACTGAAAGGAAGACAAGCAACAAACATATCGGGGTGTTTCAGTATATAGAGTAATGTGCCATACCCACCCATAGAGTTACCGCCAATTGCCCTGAACTGCTTACTTGCCCTGATTCGATATGTCTTTTCAATTGTTGGAATAAATTCAGAAAAGAATGCATCTTCGTCTCGTATAGAACCT
>JBAZCD010000195.1:0-5937 GCA_041671205.1 Pedobacter sp. | reverse complement strand
TAATTGAGTTTTTGAACTCTTCCCCAAAGCGAATTCAAGGCCGATATGAGAATACGAGAACTTATCGTTTTGAGTACCTGAACGATATCCGTCAAGATTGTCTCCGTCTACAAAATTCATGGTATAACCAAGATCAAGATTCACAGAATTTGACAAACTGAATTTTAAACCAAGACCGACCGGTAAATACGCTTCCTCAACATTTTTGCCTGCATTGAACTTAGTCTGAACCCCTGTCTGATCCTTTAAGGTTATTTTATAACCCATTAAACCGTAACCGGCAGTCATGTATGGCCTCACTACGTTTTCGCGGTTCATCCAATAAATATTCGCCAGAGTTAAATTTGCACTCAGGCTTGCTGCATAGGAGACTTTGGTTTCAAAAGAATCATACTGACTCACAGGCGCCATTCCGTTACCCCAGTTTCTGCTATTGTCTGCTTTAAGTTTACCTGCTAAAAAATCTGCCTGAATCCCTAATGCAGGTAAGATTTGATTTTTAAGAGTAGCACCATATCCGATATCTGCTTTCCAGTTTGTGAAATCATTCTTTCCATTGATTACTGTTGGAGCAAGTACTCCGCCGCTGATACCAAAAGACCATGTATTGAATGCAGATGCAGGGGAGAATAACTTAGGGCGATCCGGTTTCTCCTGGGCATTTGCTCCGGCAGTAACCATTAAGCCGAACGTCAGCGCTGATAGTTTTAGAAAATGTGTTTTCATAGTTTTATCATTAATTTGATAGTTTAACGCAAAGGTCATACCATAAAACAAATACTTGCCACATTACATCTTAATGGCAATCCTGAACCAAAGAACAACACATACTTATTTTCTATCTTTGGACTAAATAATGGTCAACAGGACGAAATATTCAGAATTCATTAAAAAAGAGGCTTCAAAACTGGGTTTTCAGTTTTGCGGTATCTCAAAAGCCGGATTTCTGGAAGAAGAGGCCTCAAGGCTGGAGTACTGGTTAAAAAATGGCTTTCAGGGTGAAATGAGCTATATGGAAAACTATTTTGACAAACGGCTCGATCCCCGGATACTTGTTGAAGACGCCAGATCGGTCATTTCTCTCTCCCTGAATTATTATACTGATCAAAAACAGGAAGATCCCAATGCCCCCAAATTAAGCAAGTATGCTTATGGCAGCGATTATCATTTTGTGATCAAAGACAAACTAAAATGCCTTATGGAGGTTATCAGGACAGAAATTGGTGAGGTAAACGGACGGGTCTTCGTCGACTCGGCACCGGTTATGGATAAGGTTTGGGCAAAAAAAGCAGGCTTGGGCTGGATTGGAAAACACAGTAACCTGATCAATAAAAAATCCGGATCTTTCTTCTTTCTGGCCGAACTGATTACCGATCTGGATCTTGAATATGATATAAATCCATCAAAAGACCATTGCGGTACCTGCACCCGCTGTATCGATTCCTGCCCTACAGAAGCTATTGTAGCCCCCTATCTTGTAAATGGAAGCCGCTGTATCTCTTATCTTACGATTGAGCTAAAAAATGAGCTGCCGGCAGAATTCAGAGGGAAAATGGATAACTGGATGTTCGGTTGCGACATTTGCCAGGATGTATGCCCATGGAATAGATTTTCTGTACTAAATACAGAGCAAAGTTTCAATCCGCATGAAGCTCTTCCAGGACTCAAACAGGCAGATTGGTATGAACTTACCGAGGAAACATTTAACAAAGTGTTCAAAAACTCTGCGGTTAAAAGAACAAAGTATCACGGATTAAAACGGAATATTGATTTTCTAAAACCACTTTAAGGCTTGTAACTATCGCATAGTTTGGAACATAAGCCAACTCATCACATTTATCCTCTATCCCGTCACATTTATTAGCATCCCGAATCCTGCTGCTGTATAATTGTTTCATAATTCAGAACAATTTAGTACCGGGAATAAGATTTCCTGAAAATGTGAAAAACAATGAAATTACACTTACTATTACTCCTCTGTTGCCTCAGTCTCAGTCTGAAAGCACAAACCATAACAGGAGCTCTTATTGCTGTAAAAGGAATTACTGTAGATTCTCTTACAAAGGAACCTCTTGATTACATAACGATAGGATTAAAAACAGATCAAAATATCCCGATAAAATCTACACTGAGCAAGTCTGATGGAACATTTATCATCTCCGGTATTAAACCAGGTAATTATATACTGACTCTGATATCTGTAGGATATCAGGCTAAAACAATCAAACTAAAACTAAATGAGGCACCTAAAACTACGGACCTGGGCTCGGTCATTCTGAGCACAAAAAACAATCAGCTTAAAGAAGTGACTGTTTTGGCCGATAAACCGATTATAAAACAGGAAGTCGACCGGATCTCATACGATCTTCAGGCTGATCCTGAAAGCAAAACCAGTAATATGATGGAAATGATGAGGAAAATTCCACTAATTTCTGTTGATGGTGATGATAATATCATGCTTAAGGGTGATGCTAATTATAAGATCTTGATTAACGGAAAGCCTTCCAGCATGATGGAAAGAAATGCCAAAGATATTTTGAAAAGCATGCCTGCTTCAAGTATTCAGAATATAGAAGTAATTACAAACCCACCTGCAAAGTACGATGCCGAAGGAATTGCAGGGATCATTAACATCATAACCAATAAAAAGGTAGACAACGGTTATAATGGTTCCGTAAATATGAGTCACAGATTTCCTGCAGGTGGCCCCGGAACTGGTGGCTCTGCAACATTTAAACAGGGAAAACTTGGAATTTCAGCATATGGAGGTGCCAATACTTCTCAAACCCCTTTGATATCCAATACTATTTCAAGAACAAGCACAGGAAACAGTAACACCAATCTGTCACAGATCAACAGCAGGAAAACAGATAGTAGGAATGGATATTTCGGCAGTGAATTAAGTTTTGAGATTGACAGTCTTAACCTGATCTCCGGACAGTTAAATATAAACGGAAACGCTAACGAAAACAGAAACTATCAGCAGTCTTTACTAAACGGACAAACAGGTGTGATTCAAAGTTACAATCTTGATGGAAACAATGAAGGTAGTGGAAAAGGTATGGATGCAGGTTTAAATTATCAGTTAGGGTTCAAAAAAAATAAAAACCAGCTTCTTACATTTTCATACCGGATCTATTCTTACCGCAATCAGCAAAATAATGAGCTCTTAAGTACCAATCCCATTCATTACAATTTACCTGATTACAATCAATTCAATAACGGGGGATCTGCCGAACAAACTTTCCAGATAGATTATATTCAACCGGTAAAAAAACTGACAATTGAGGCCGGAATAAAGGGTATCCATAGAAAAAATGACAGTGACTTCCGGTTCAGATACTTAGATGAAAACACAGGCCAGTATGTGACCGATCCCTTAAAAACCAATGTATTTGATAACACCCAGGAGGTTCTCGGTGCATATAATACCTACCAGTATAATTTAAAAAACTGGGGTTTTAAAGGTGGTTTCCGACTCGAACGCACAGTAATAGATGCAGACTTTATCTCGGGGCAGACACAGGTCAGGCAGGAATATCTTAATTTAATTCCATCATTTAGCCTGAACAGAAAATTTAAAGATATGAGTAATTTAAATCTGGCATTTTCACAACGGATTCAGCGCCCAGGCATTTATCAGCTGAATCCTTTTGTAGACCGCTCCAATCCAAACTTTGAGTCAACAGGAAACCCTGATTTACACCCTACAACCGGGAGCAATCTTTCCTTAGGCTACAGTAAATCAAAAAAGGGATCTTTTAATTTCTTACTGGGATACCAGACTTTTGAAGATTTGATTATGCCGGTCTCAGTTTTTGATCCGATTTCATTTATTACACACAACTCCTATGATAATACTGGCAGGGCAAGACTTTTCACAGCTAACCTGAATCTTAACTACCCTTTTACAAAAAAGTTGAATTTCAGCTTTAATGGTGGCCTGGCACATGGACGAGTACAGGGCATTGTAAATAATATCCTTGTAAAAAACGAGGGATTCATGTATAATTTTTCATCATCCGGTTCTTGCCGTTTTGAAAAAGGCTGGCGCCTGAATGCAAGTGTCAATGTGAACGGGCCAAATTTATCATTGCAGGGCACCAGCAACTCTTATATTGGAAGCTCATTTAGTATCAATAAAGACCTGATTAAAGATAAGCTGTCATTTTCTGCAGCAGCAAATAACCCTTTCAAAAAATACAGAACAAATATTCGGGAATCATTCGGCCCGGATTTCTTCCAGACCAGTAATTTTCAAAGCTTTTACAGATCATTTAATACAAGTCTTAACTACCGTTTTGGAAAATTGAAATCAGCTATAAAAAAGAACACATGAGGCATCAGAAATGATGACGTATCTAACAATTCCGGGCAGTAAAAAACACAAAAGAAAATGAAAAATATCATAAAAAAGCCTTCAGATATTAACAGGATAGAATATTGGGCTGCAACTACCATGTTCGTATTCTCTGTATTCTTTCTCGTTTCAGGTGCTATAAACAATAACTGGGAGCCGGGAAAGTATGAATTCGATGAGGCTCATCAGCATTATTCATACTTCAATAACCATTTTTTACCGATGTTATGCAGATACATTAGCTTTTATGCCAGTTATTGCCTGCTCACATTTGTAATCATACCACCCCTCAGCAGAAAAGAAAACATCACACTGAACATCATATTCACACTGATTATATTTTACCTGATCAGTGTTGTACTGGCCATTACCGATACCTGGACTCAGGGATATCTTTTCGATAAATATTCAGAGGATGATCTTTATTCAAAATTCTTCCAGGAAGGAGCCATCTATTCATCCTGGCTGCTGATGATGTTCGCACTATATACTATTATAAAATTCCTCGCGATCTACCTGCTCGAAAATTCAGATCTGATCCAATCAAAATACAGGGTGATCACCCGCGACGGAATATTTGCATTCATTTTCTGGATGATTGCACTGTTTCTTTTATTAATTGGTCAGAGTGATGCAGAAGTTGTCGTGGTAATTGCCACATGTTCTCTTGCAGGGATATTTTTGTACTGCTATTCGATGTATGCCTTATTACCGGATATCTACAAGAAATCCAAGCCATTTAAAATCTATCTGAAAAAATTTTTTCTGTTTGTTTTACTCAGTACTATACCCATCTTTACAATACTGCTGGTTCTGATTCCAAATCATCATAGCGAAATAGCTTTTGTTAGTGCTCTTTTCAATGTTGGATTTCAACTTTTATTTACGGCCCCACTGGCCTGGTATGTTTACAAGCACAGAACCTCTGTAGATTATGAAATTAAAGGTCTACAGACTGCATTGGGGCGTTCAACTGCCGATCTGAACTTTCTTCGCTCCCAGATCAACCCCCATTTTCTGTTCAATGTGCTGAATACCCTCTATGGCACAGCACTACAGGAAAATGCGGAACGAACTTCTGAGGGTATTCAGAAACTTGGTGATATGATGCGCTTTATGCTGAGGGAAAACCTCCAGGAGAAAATTTCTCTGACAAGGGAAATAGAATACCTGAATAATTATATCGGACTTCAAACGCTGCGAACACAGTCATCACCTGATATTCAGATTCATACAGAAATCGAAGAGCATACTGGCATACTTCAAATCGCACCCATGCTGCTCATCCCATTTATTGAAAATGCATTTAAACACGGCATAAGCCTGAAGGAGCCCTCAAACATTCGTATCAGTCTGGTTTGTAAAGAAAAAACCCTCTATTTCGATATCTCTAACAGTATCCATCCAAAACCTATAAATGATCCTGAAAAGGACAATAATGGTATAGGCCTGAATAATGTGCAGCAAAGACTTAGGCTAATATATTCAGGCAAGCATGAGTTATCTATACGCGAAAGCGGGAAAGAATTTTTTGTTCACCTGACTATTCAACTGGACTAATTCAGTAAAAATGAAAA
>JBAZCD010000194.1:0-5938 GCA_041671205.1 Pedobacter sp. | reverse complement strand
ACAATTTTATGAATGGCTCCCATGGATTGGAAGATATGCTGACCAAATACCAAAAGGCCAGGCAGAAAGACTGGAATGGTTAAAAAAATTAAGGGGAAATGGTATCACACCAGCAGTAAAAAGCAGTCTGGAAAAATGGTATGGAACAACAAAGGCCGGGCTGGCAACATTCTCAGAATCATTTGAGATATGTGAATATGGTAGCCGGCCAACAGATGAAGACATTAGGAGATTATTTCCTATGTTGAGGAAATAGGCCCTTAAAAAAGAAAATTATTCCATTATTACAGCTTTGGACCTCGTTTATAAATAATCAGCCCGTTAAGAAAATTCCTCAGGATCTGATCGCCGCATGGTTTAAAATTCTCATGCTCTTTATTTCGAAAAATGGCTCCCAACTCGGCTTTAGTGATTGAAAAATCAACCAATTTAAGTATATCAACAATTTCCTGATCGTTTAGCTTAAGGGCTACACGAAGCTTTTTCATGATGTCGTTATTGCTCATAGTAGTTATCTGGAAACTTCAATTTTGATTTTTTTATTCTTAATTTTTTCATCTTTCAGCAGTCGCACAGTGGCTTCTATCTTGCTACGCTTTACTGCTGCATAGGATGAATAATCCTGAACTTCTATCAGACCAAGTTCATCCTTATTTAATTTACCTTTTTTCATCAAAAGGCCAGCGATGTCAATTTTATTTATTTTATCCTTTCTGCCAGCCCCCAGGTATAATGTCGCCCGGTCTGTATTTTCAGGAATAATATCCTTATCAGGTAATACTTCAACTTCTGTTTTATCTGCAAGAAATGAGGGATGTTCACCTTCAGTCAGAATTACATAAGCTGTTCCGCTTGCATTCATACGGGCGGTCCGGCCATTGCGATGCAAAAAAGCCTCTTCATTATGCGGAAGCTGATAATGAATAACGTATTCAATTTCAGGAATATCCAATCCCCTTGAAGCCAGATCAGTGGTTATTAATAGGCGATAACTCCCATTTCTAAACTTTAACAATGCCTTTTCACGATCCTCCTGCTCCATTCCTCCATGGAAAACACCATGATCTAATCCCATATTCCAAAGCAAAGCGCTTATCCTGTCGACCGCTTCCCTATGGTTACAAAAAACCAAAGTTGACCTATTTCCTATTTTGCAAATAAGGGAAAATAAAGTTTCCAGTTTATCCGCAGCTTCAGAAATTACCGATTTAATCTTTAGATCCGGCAGGCTGTTCATATCCTTTAAGAAATTAACCTCAAGAGGGCGTATAAGTCCGGTAAACAGTGGTATACCCTCCATCTTTGTGGCAGAGGTCAATATTCTTCTTTTGACATTTTTCAGGCGACTGATAATGAAACTCATATCTTCTTCAAAACCGAATTCCAAAGCCTTGTCAAATTCATCCAATACCAGTGTGTGAATATCATCCGGATTGAAATTCTCATGACGAATATGATACGCTATCCGGCCCGGAGTACCAATCAATACAGCCGGCGCCTGAGTCAGATTGTTCTTCTCTGTCCTGACCGGATGGCCGCCATAAAAGCAATTAACCTTAAATCCTGTACCCATGGTTTTAAAAACCTGTTCTATCTGCAAAGCAAGTTCTCTCGACGGAACCAGAATCATTGCCTGAACTCCCTGAATCGCATGATCAAGGCCTTTTAGAGCTGGTATTAAGAAAGCCAGGGTCTTACCTGAACCTGTAGGAGATAAAATAACAATATCCTTGTTCGTTGCAGCATCAATCGCAACACGCTGCATCTCATTCAGGGATGCTATTTTTAAATTCTTTAATACCTTTTCAATCATCTCGCTTTTCAAAATGCAAAGGTAATGCAATTATCCTCAATCGATTTAATCATTTGCCCCCTGTTCCTTAAGTTTAATTTCCACTGATCATTCTGTTGGTAAATCAATTTACCCTATTTTCGTATACAAAATAACCAAACCCGGAACCATTTATAATTTCAAAAGATGAACAAAAAATTAATTGCATTCTATTTACTGATCCTATGTATATATCTGCCGTCATGCCAGTCAAATTCAAAAACTTTATCATCAGGTTCATCAGACAGTATCTCCCCTCTTCAGAGTACCGGGGAATCTGATCCGGACGATTCTAAAGAAGAAGTAACACAGCAAACCTCAGGGAAAAGGGCAAATGCTGCGGAAATTCTAGCCAGACCACAAGTTCCTATCTTATGCTATCACCAGATAAGAAACTGGACTTCAACTGATGGAAAAATGGGTAAAGACTATATCGTACCAATTGCAGAGTTCAAATCACAGATGAAGATGCTTGCAGATAGTGGTTACCACACCATTTTACCTGATCAGCTTTATAATTACCTGGTTTATGGGGCTAAATTGCCTAAAAAACCGATCATGCTTACTTTCGATGATACTAAACTGGATCAATATACAGTCGCTATTCCGGAAATGAAAAAATATGGTTTCAAGGGTGTATTCTTCATTATGACAGTATCTCTGGGCAAACCAAATTACATGAGTAAGACACAGGTAAAAGAACTATCGGATGCAGGCCATGTTATAGGCTCTCATACCTATGACCATCAGAATGTGAAAAAATATCAGGATGAAGACTGGAAGACGCAAATTGAGAAGCCTACCAAAACACTTAAGGAAATTACAGGAAAAGATGTGAAGTACTTTGCCTATCCCTTCGGATTATGGAATAAAGAGGCTATTCCTGAATTAAAGAAAAGAGGATTTACTTCCGCATTTATTCTTGCCGAAAAAAGAGATGAAAATGACCCTTTATTTACAATCCGCAGAATAATTGCCAGTGGTTACTGGAATACCCGTACACTTCATAATAGTATTGTTAAAAGTTTTTAATGAGATTTTTTATATTTAAATCCATTCTTAATCACTTATATTAGAAGATTATAAAAGATAAAGTCATGAAAAAACTATTTTTATTTACTTTAATTACCGGGCTGTTTTTAAGCCTTAATTCATCTGCACAGCAGGATAAAAGTAAAAGGCCAAGTCCGCCTGCAAAAGTTTCACAAACTCTTGGATCAGGAGCTGAAATCTCAATTGATTATAGTCGCCCTTCTTTAAAAGGCCGATCAATGTCGGCATTAGCACCTGTTGGTAAGGTATGGCGTACCGGCGCCAACGAGGCTACAGTTTTTGAAACAAATCATGATGTAATGATCGAAGGAAATAAACTGCCGGCCGGTAAATACAGCATGTATACCATCCCCGGTGATAAAGAATGGACGATCATTTTCAATAAGACCTGGAAACAGTGGGGAACCGTTTATAAAGAAGCTGAAGATGCCTTGCGCGTTAATGTAAAGGCGGGAAAGTCCTCTGAAAACATAGAGATGCTGACTTTTGAAATCGCTAAAAATGGGAAAGTTTCTTTAATCTGGGCTGACACCCAGATAGATTTTAAAGTTCGATAAAAAACTTTCTTATATTAGAAGGGCTTAGGTTTAAATACATAAGCCTTTTTTTTGTTCGATAATTAGCATGAGATTTTCCAGAAACCCCTTATGAAGATTCTTTACCCGTTTACCCTGCTGTGTTTAGTATCAATCACTCTTCTATCTTCTTGTAAATCAGACAATAAAATAAATTCAAAGAAGAGAAGTACCGATTATCTTCAAAATGATTTCAAACCGGATGAATTCTATCCTGCCGGCCAGGTTGAATTACAGATAAAATCAGATGGCTCAACCATGTATGGATTTGCTTATACAGCCGATGGTAAGGGTCCTCACCCAACAGTGGTTTTGCTGCACGGATTACCGGGTAATGAAAGAAGCCACGACCTAGCGCAGAACTTAAGGCGTGCAGGATATAATACCATTTATTTTAATTACCGTGGAGCATGGGGCAGTAAGGGCACATTCGGATTTCAGAATGCAATCGACGATGCAAGTGCAGTAGTAGATTTTCTTACCGATAGTGCCACTATAGAAACTTTACGGGTTGATACGACAAAAATAGCATTTGCTGGCCATAGTATGGGGGCCGGAATTGCTCTGCTCGCTGGATTAAAAGATCCAAGAGTTAAGTCAATTATCGGTGTTTCAGTATTTAACCCCTACACCTTGTTACAGGGAGAGGGTGCAGAAGGTAATCTCATCGGGCTCAAAGAATACCTTTTAACCCTGGGGATGCTTAATTGTGAACCCAATAAATTTTTAGATGACATCCTGGCTAAACTTGATTCTTATGATATAGAAACACAGGTTTCCAAATCGAACAAAGCAATACTGGTTATGGATGAACACCAGAACAATACCTATTTCTCAAAATATAATCCAAGGAAAAATTTTGAATACAAGATATGGAACACAGACCACGCCTTTACCAATAAACGTATTGCCCTGGCTAAAGAAATGGTTAACTGGTTTGACGAGTCGCTTTTAAATGAACCTAAAGCGAAATAGAACCGGTTTACAGAATATCTGCTATTCTAAAGGCCTTTCCATTAAAGTCAAACTCATAACCTATTTTCTGCCGCATTAGTTTTGCCCCTATTGGTGAAACAGCAGAAATAGCAAAAAAATTGGATCCTTCAACCTGTATTTGCCCGCGACTGATTGAGATATAAAATTTGCCTAGATTTGTAATCACCAAACTGCCATTTTGAACAGTTTCAGTAATCTTAAGAGGATCGATCTGGTCCAGAGTCAGCTTCAATCTTTGAGCTTCTTCTAACTGCTTTCTGTTTCTGTCAATTTCCTGCTGCATCATTTCCCTGCCTGTTTCATATTTATCTCCGGCACTGCTTTTAGTATCGTCATTAGCCGACTCTATAGCATCATTTATGGCTTGCTGAGCAGTACTTATACAATCCTGAACGTATTGAATGCACTGTTTATACAGTTCTTCCTTTATCCCAATCATTTGTGCAAAGAAGCATATTTTTTAGAGATTAGTGAAGTCTTTAATCGCTTTAAAGGTGTTTTTTATAAACAATTGATCAGGATTCGACAACGGTTTTCAGGAATGCAACTTTTTTAATATCCTCTTTCCGCGACTTTGAATTGCAGCAGATCCATCCCTGAGCAGAAATTCAATTTGCGATCGGAGTTCATCAGAAATCCACGGGTGTCCGGAACTGAGATTAAACAAAATATCCATACAATTCACCTTTACCGCAACTGGCGTTTCAGGATCAATTAACCACTCAAATGTAGTTTCAATAACCTGATTGATTAATGATGCAGAGATCAAAGCTGATTCAGAATCTGTCAGATACATCATGATCTTTGCAAAATGACGCTGGCAGCTACAATTCTTCTGAAGGAAATATGCTGATAGAAAATCCGGAAGAAACGGAACAAAATCAGCTATTCTTAAATACACCAGATGTTCAAGTACCCGGGATGCCCGGAAAGCGGTTTCACTTTGCGGATATAAACTCAATTCAATTAGATCGCCAGGTATACAAGCTTTATCCAGAGCCAGTTGAACCACCTTTTCTTTCGCTAATGGGTTAGATATTCTCTTGAGTAATTGTTCCCGGCTCATATACTAATATATTGAGGATTAGCCATTAGGTCCAGACAAATAAGTCATTTATATTTTAAATCCGGCTTAAAGTCCGTACCTTTGCGCTTTATTTTACATTCATGATTACAGTATCAAATCTATCATTACGTTACGGAAAACGCACTCTTTTTGAAGAAGTAAATTTAAAATTTACTCCCGGGAACTGTTATGGCATTATCGGTGCTAACGGTGCCGGAAAGTCAACTTTCCTGAAAATACTTTCAAAAGAGATCGACCCAAGCAGCGGCTCTGTTTCTTTCACCCCTGGTGAGAGAATGGCAGTTCTGACTCAAAATCACTATGCTTTTGATGAGTTTCCGGTTATTGAGACTGTAATGATGGGTCATAAGGAATTGTACAGCATCATGAAGGAAAAGGATGCTCTTTATGCAAAAG
>JBAZCD010000193.1:0-5947 GCA_041671205.1 Pedobacter sp. | reverse complement strand
TCGCTTTGCCTGATGTTTACCGGTTTAAACACTATCTCTCCTGTTTTAAAGGCTATTTGACTATTGAATACCGGACCATCATAACAAAAGGTATGGTATTCCCCATTTTCACCGCATGGATCAGTTCCTGCAGGTAATTTGCTGAAAAAATCGGGGCCTAACTGTCTTCCGATCCAATCCATACCTAATCCATTCGATTGAACACAACAGGTAATGGCCCGGAATCCGGCATTCGTAAACTCTGCCACAAGCTGATCGGCAGGGATCTTCCATAAAGGAAAATGTACCTTCAAACCTGCCTTATGAGCTAAATTTTCACGGTACACCCGAAGATCATCCAGAAAAATATCCCCGAAGACAAGTGTATCTATTCCTTCATTCTTTAATTCTCTGCATAATTTCAGAAATGCTTTCTCATAAGAGCTATTATCCGGATCATCCGGAACCCACATTTTAATGAGAGGGATTCCCAATTGTCCGGATTGCCTGTCCAGCATACTTTCAGAGATCCCATGCATGGAAATTCGTCTGTATCGCTCATTAAGCGTCGTGACCAGAGCCATAACTTCTATTTCATGATCCTGCTTCAACCTGTTTAAAGCCATAGCCGAATCTTTCCCTGCACTCCAGAATAAAACTGCCTTCTTCATGAGTAATCTGTCTTAAAGCAAAAATAGCGATGAATTTACATCCATCGCTATTTATTATTTGGTTTTGCAACTTATCGGATATCTAACTTAAAACCAGCATTAAAATTAATCCCTTTGGTTTGATAGCCTGCAAATTCGACATACTTCTCATCCAGAACATTCTTAACATCAGTAAATAAGCTAAGTCTGGCTGAAGCTTTGTACTGAGCATAAATATCCAGCACATTAAATGAACCGAGTTCAGCTTCCACCGTTTTGAAAGTCTTACCATCAAAATATTTGTCTCTTCGGTCGCCAGTAAACTTATAAATCAGATTAAAGCTTAGGGTTTTACTTAAATCAAGACCAGCATTCAAACCGAAAGAATTCTTGGGTCTTCTGAAGAGATTAAATGATGTACCTGCCGGAGTAGTCACCTCCCCATCTACAAAAGCATAAAAAGCATTCAGATTCAGTAATCCATTAGGTTTATAGCTTAGTTCTACTTCATAGCCTTTATCATTCTGCTTATTTTGATTTATATAACCAAATTTACCTGCAGAAACCTGACCAAAATCAATTACATTTGCAATATCCCTCTTAAAATAAGAAAGGGAGAGATTTATTTGAGGCGTAAAATTCAGATCAAAGCCTGCTTCATAAGTACGGGATGTTTCAGGACTAAGAGCTAAATTCCCGTATTCTGAAAACAACTGATACAGGGATGGCACTCTGTAAGCAGATGAGATGTTTGCATACAGCTTATAACGGTCTGCAATGAGGTAGGATGGATTTAAAGTATAGGTAAAGTTACTGCCGTATTCACTATGATCATTAAATCGGCCACCTATCTCCGCATGAAAACCCATTTTTGATTTAATAAAAAAAGAGGTGAACAGACTTTTTATATTATTGTCTGCAAATAACCTTGAACTATATGGATTTCTCTGATCTGTACTCAGATTCCTGTATGAAACACCACTTGCCATATCAATAAAATCATTAAAAACATAATTGAGGTTACTTTCCAGATGCGTAATATTCCCTGTATTATTGGTAAGTGAACCCTGATTATCGTATTTATTTTTCAGGTTATTCTGGCTTAGATTGAAATTGAGAACGGCTTTATTTAAATTCAGTTTTCCACCAATTCCGGCCAGAAATGAAGATTTGCTATAGGTATAGTCCTTTGCATCAGCAAATGCACCATTATCGAGGTCAGCAGCATTATTGTTAGCCTGAAAGTTTCCTCTTAGCAGAAAGTTTTTACTGACCTGCTGCCCCATGTTAAACATCATGGATTTCTGATGGAATCCATCCCTGTCAAAGCCTGGTTCAGCATTAGCAGGTATTGCTGAAGAGAAATTCTCTGAATCCAGATTAGAGGCATTGAATGTTAAAGATGTATTTTCGATTTGTCCGCTCAAACCCAAAACTTGCTTATAAGTCCCGTAACTTCCACCTGTGGCCAGAAGATTTGCCGCTAATTTGCCGCTGCCTTTTCTGGTGATCACATTAATAACACCAGCTACAGCATCCGAACCATACAAGGTTGAATTTCCTCCCTTTAAAATTTCGATCCGTTCAATATTTTCAATTGTAATGGCTGAAATATTATACTCTCCTGATATCGTTGATGCATCATTAACCGGAATACCATCAATGAGAATAAGTGTATTGGCAGCGCTTGATCCGCGCATGTAAACCGCCTTAATATCTGCAGGATTACCTCCATTTCCACCGATTGTTAATCCTGCCACATTGTTTAAGAGTTCAGACAGACTCCGGCCCTGACTTTTTGCAATAGTTTCTGAGGTGATAACCCGTACCACTTTCCCTATTTCTGATAGTTTTTTAGGTGAACGACTTGCAATTACCACCACTTCGTCGAGATTTGTCACAGGTCTTTCCTGCGCCAGGGAATTGCTGTTAAGCAATACCAGTTGTGCAAGTCCCAGACCTACACCAACATAAAGTTTTTTTGTTTTCATTTTGTTGTGAGTTTTTGTCCCACAGCAAACAGATAATGAAGGAAAATCAGAAACTGACATGTTCTGACGGTCGAACAGTCATCTCCAAGCTTCAATCCCCGAAAGCTATGAATTATTTATGCGCAGGCAGGTCTTCTGACTTACTCCCGGTTAATCCTGCCTTCCCATCCGCCTTAGCGAAAAGTGACTTAATCTGGATAACCGTTGTGGAGAACACAGCAGCGGGACTGTCCGGGATTCTAACCCGGTTCCCTTTTAATTCCGATTATGAGATCGGAAACCTAAAGCAATGCAAAATTAGCATATACTCAAACAAATCCAAATGAATTTGAGATAAGGTATACTGATTTTGGGCTTATTAATTATCTTTAAAAACGCAGAGTCAGAAATTGACCAGTAAATAGCAGACTCCGGAAATTGTGTGAGTTGTCAATTCAAATACAATGTCAGATTTAGTTGAACACCATAAGTTTTTGGTTAATTTAAAACTTTAACGGCATTAAAATTGTAAAGAAGAACCATTAATAACAAATTTATGAAGGAATTGCCGATTACAGTCAAAAGATCTATCGAATTACTTGGAATTTGTCTTTTAGGGGCTATATTAACCATCGGGCAGAATATTATTATGCCTGTTTTACTGGCTTTTTTTCTAAGTATAGTACTTCTGCCGATTTACAGATACCTTCGGTCAAAACGATTTCCTGAGTTTCTGTCTATAATTTTACCTATAGTATTAGGCGCAGTTTTAATTGCCCTTGTAATCTGGTTCTTTTCTGCTCAGATCAACAGACTGGTGGCTGACTATCCTCAAATTCAAAAAAATATTTCCTTGCATTTAAATAATTTAAGCAATTGGATAAACCGGAAAACCGATTTTTCAACCCAGGAGCAACTGAAATTTTTAAATAATCAAAGCAATAAGCTCATAGCCTATGCAGGAAATATTGCGGGTGATGCAGCCACCTCTCTTACTACCCTGTTCATATATGTAGGCCTGGTTCCAATTTATATCTATCTGTTTTTAAATTATAAAAATCTCCTGTTACGATTTGTGTTCGTTTGGTTTGATCAGTCAGAGCATAAAAAGGTCAAAGAAGTAATGAAGGAAACCGAAGATATTATAAAAGGTTACCTGATCGGCCTTATGATCCAAATAACCTATATCATTATTCTTTTGGGAGGAATCTTATTCCTTTTAGACATTAAGCATGCACTTCTTATCGGAGTGATCTTTGCTATTTTAAACCTGATCCCATATGTTGGAGCATTAATAGGAAATATAATTGGCGTACTTTTAACTTTAACCACTTCAGAGGAAATATTACCAATTTTTATTGTTCTGGGCGTGATCGCTGTAGTTCAGTTTCTTGACAATAACATATTGATGCCAAGGATTGTCGGTTCTAAAGTAAGGATTAATGCTTTTATTGCGATCATAGGGGTATTTGTTTCAGGAAGTCTGGCCGGGTTTACCGGCATGTTTCTGGCCCTTCCGATGATTGCTATTCTAAAGGTAATATTCGATCGATCGGAGATATTTAAACCCTGGGGAGTTTTGTTAGGGGATGAAAATCCGATTAAAAGCCCTATGAAATTTCCAAGATTAAGATTCAGAAAGAAAAGTAAGGGAGAGAATCTAATGGGGTATGATTCTGAGAATACAGATCTTTAGTAATTCAGATTATCCGGTTTTGGAATTGTTCCTCGATTCCTAATCCAAACAATGCGAAATCGTATTTAACAGGATCCATCGGATCGAATTTTCTAAGATTTTCGGTGAGTTCTACCGCAGTTTGCCAGTCGACCTGCTTGCGGCTGATCAGTTTCAACTTTCTTGCTACACGTTCCACATGAAGATCTGTCGGGCAAATCAGATCTGAGGGCTTAATGCTTTTCCAGATTCCAAAATCAACACCCCTGTCATCATTCCGCACCATCCAGCGCAGGAACATATTCAAGCGTTTGCATGTTGATTTCTGAGAAGGCGAACTCACATGTTTTTTCGTACGCAAAGGAAAATCGGGCACAGAGAAAAAATAAGTTCTGAATGAATTCAAAGCATTTTCAATAAGCGGGCCGGTCTTAATATTCCTGAGTTCGCCTAAATAACAAGGGGCAGAGGCGGTTTCAATATCGCCGGATGAATCAAGTCCTTCTTCTAAAAATTCATCCCGAAATAATTTGGGCTGAGATATGCTGAAAGCAGATTCCAGTGAATTGTGGTTTGAATAATGCTGTTTAAAAAACTCAATGAAATACAGTGTATCTGTATCATTAAATGTGCGGTGCTTAAAATTGATGAATCGTTTAAGATCAGTTTCCTGATGGTTACATATAAAATCATAAGGAGCGCCATCCATCAGGCAGATGAGCTCCTTACATTTATTAATGATGGTCTTTCTTTGCCCCCAGGCAAGAATGGATGCCCAAAAGCCCATGATCTCGATATCCTGCCTGGATGAAAACAAATGCGGAATACAAACCGGATCATTTTCTATAAACCCGGGGCGGTCATACTGTTCAACCTTGAGATCAAGAAAATCTTTCAGTCCCTGAAAAGTATTTAGCGAATCCTGGTAATCTGCCATTTTTGACCTTGAAAAAAGAAAATTGAAAGAAACGATTAATTTTATCAGGAAAGAGCCTGTTTCAGATCTTCAAGTAAATCTTCCACATCTTCAACCCCGACACTTAAACGCAGCAGATTATCAGTAACACCAACTTTATCCCGTTCTGCCTTAGGGATTGAACCATGAGTCATAGAAACAGGATGATTGATCAGAGATTCAACACCACCCAAAGATTCGGCCAGAGAAAAAACTTTAAATGAGGAAGCGATACGGAATGTTTCATTAAGATCAGCACCCTTTAAAGCGATAGAGATCATTCCTCCAAAATCACGCATTTGATTTTTTGCAATATCATGATTTGGATGATCAGTAAATCCGGGCCAGTAAATCTTTTCAACTCTTGGATGCGTTTTTAAAAATTGGGCAATTTGCCTTCCGTTTTCACAATGTGCTTTCATTCTGAGATGAAGAGTTTTCAAACCTCTTAGCACAAGGAAACTATCCATCGGGCCAGGTGTTGCACCACAGGTATTGTAAATGAACCAAAGTCGTTTGTAAAGTTCGTCATCATTGAGCATAAGAGCCCCCATAACCACATCAGAATGTCCGCCAAGGTATTTGGTTACAGAATGCATCACGATATCAGCTCCCAGATCAATCGGATTTTGAAGGTAAGGTGATGCAAAAGTATTGTCAACCGCCAGCAGGATGTTATTGGCTTTTGCAATAGCAGCAACAGCCTCAATATCAACAA
>JBAZCD010000192.1:0-5960 GCA_041671205.1 Pedobacter sp. | reverse complement strand
TGTTGAGACCCGATATTGTGCTGCAAAGACTATTTGGTTTAGCTGATTTCGATTTGCTTATCGCTCCGAACTGGGGGATGAAGAAATCCCAGATCCAGAGTTATATCGATAAGCGTCTTGAAGCCAAAGGAGTGATACAGGGAAGTGCCTATAGACCAGCCTCTATTTTAACAGTTTGATCCTGATACGAGAATCTTCTTATCTGGCCTTTGCTTAATATCTTTCTTCCTGATCGATTTATTTTCGAATTTTCAATTTAATGGATCTTTTCAGGCTCTTTTTCTTAAAACATTTCATTTTTTTCAAATTTTAATGAATTTTCATTTATAAATTCAAAATATGAACTATAAATTCATGATTCTTTAAATTTCTATTTGTGATATTTTAAATTAGCCCTGTTTATATGGCATTTTTTGTGTTAAAAACTTATTTTGAATTATAAATTTCTTAAAAATTGAATATTTTACTAAAAAAGTATTAAAATAATGATGATTTTATTCAAAATGGTTATACATTTGTATTAAATATTTAAAACTTTGTTCTGTTAATAAGAAATTTTATCATGAAAGTCGGACTAAAGCAAATTTTGCCATTTTTAATCCTTGCCTGCATAGCTATAGCTGCAGTTTTTATTCCTTCTCTTCCGGATTATACTGATACCGGCAAGTATAACGGAGCTGATATCGCCTGGTTACTGGTTGCTACGGCTCTGGTTTTCCTGATGACACCCGGTTTAGCATTTTTTTACGGCGGAATGGTTCATCGTAAAAATGTGATTTCAACCATGATTAAAAGTGTTGTGGCTGCCGGTGTAGTAAGTATACTTTGGGTTACCGTTGGTTTTAGTCTTTCTTTTGGAGAGAGCATCGGTGGTATAATCGGAGATCCAAGGACATTTCTATTCTTTCAGGGAGTGAACTCAGGTGAGCCCTGGAGTTTGGCGTCAACTATACCTTTAACGCTATTTGCACTATTCCAACTGATGTTTGCAATCATCACTCCCGGTTTAGTTGTTGGTGCTGTTGCAGAACGTATTCGTTTTACTTCCTATATTTTATTTATATGTCTGTTCAGTTTGCTGGTATATGCACCAATAGCACATTGGGTATGGCATCCGGATGGGTTTTTATTTAAAATGGGCGGACTTGATTTTGCCGGAGGTGCGGTAGTTCACATTTCTGCGGGAATGGCTGCTTTGGCAGGTGCAATGGTTTTGAAGCGCAGACAAGCACATATTAACGGACAAGAAGTTCCACCGGCAAATATTCCTTATGTTTTGATAGGAACCGGTTTATTATGGTTCGGCTGGTTTGGCTTCAATGCAGGATCTGCACTGGGAGCAAATGCCCTGGCAGTTTCAGCTTTCGCAACTACCAATGTTTCAGGAGCTGCCGGAGGATTATCCTGGATGTTCTTTGATGTGGTAAGAGGTAAAAAGCCTTCAGTACTTGGTTTCTGTATCGGGGCTGTCGTCGGACTTGCTGCAGTTACTCCCGGAGCCGGATTTGTAGGTATCCCTCAGAGTATTTTTATAGGATTTGTTTCAGCAATAATATCAAACCTTGCTGTTTACTGGAAATCAAAAACTACTCTGGATGATACACTTGATGTATTTCCTTGTCATGGAGTGGGTGGTATAGTAGGTTTATTATTGACCGGATTACTGGCTACAAAAACTGTAAATCCTGCAGGTTCTGACGGTTGGTTCTATGGAAATCATGAATTTTTCTTTACTCAGCTTAAATTAGTTGCTATTACAGTATCTTATAGTTTTATTGGCTCTTACGGAATCTTCAAATTTATTAATTTATTGCAGCCTATGCGTGTAAGTTCTGAGGAAGAGGAAGAAGGGCTTGATTCAACACAGCATAATGAAAAATACACTCAAGGCACACTGCTGGTAAGCAGCCAGGGATTTATCTATGAAAAGGAAGTAGAAGATGAGATGGTGGAAGATATGGAGAATGTAAGGCAGATCATTACAGAACACACTAAACTAAAATCATCATAAACCAATTATTATTCATCAAAGAAGCCATTGCCTAAAAACAATGGCTTCTTTGTTTACTGAACAAGTTTATTGGCGCAAGCTGAACTGGCAAAGGCTTCAGGCTTTGCTTTAAATACAAAGCCCATACTTAAAATATATCCCATAGCTTCGTGCAGCGCCATGTTTGATTTGAAATTCGGGTTCGTATTGATATCAGCATGAACTTCCAGATCCACATCATAAAGATCAAGAAGATCACAAAGGGAATAGGCACATTCAATAGACTTTTGAACTTCTGAAAGCATGCGTTCTTTAATGCTCATTCTTAAGGAAGAACGTTCCTGATGAATGAACATAAATCCGCCTTTTTGTTCTCTTAAGAATACGATCACTGTGGCAAAGTCAATGATCGATCCTTTAACCTGAGAGTCGGTTCCTATACAAACCTTTAGCTTGTTTCCCAGGGCAGACTCGCGCTCGATGGCTTGTTCTACTTCTTCAAGGATCGGATTTACTATAATTTCTCCGTTAAATTTTTTCCAAGTCATAAATTTTCATTCCAGGGTGTGAATTGATATTTAAGCCATTGTAAAACAGGTTATTACTATTTTAATAAATATACTCAGATATCGTTCAATAATTTGCGCTGTTATATTATTTTTTTGTTAACATATTAACAGCCTTCAGGAACCGATCCCGATTTTTTTTCGTATTATAGGGTATGTTAAGGTTTACAAAACTGTTTGCCGGAATATTATTTCTCCTGATTGTATCGGCAGGATGTAAGAAGGGAGAGGCAGTGATTGTGCTTGAACCGCTTGCTGTCGCAGAGTATCAGAACGTTGCGTACGGGAGTAATTTGCGTCATGTACTGGATATGTACCTTCCTGCAGCGCGTGATGCAAATACGCCTGTCGTTTTGTTACTTCATGGTGGATCCTGGTACGAAGGTGATAAAGGTTCATTAACCGAATTGGCAAAACACTTCCGTGATAAAGGATATGCTGCCGCCACTATGAATTACAGATTGACTAATACTGCTGAGAATAATATACACCCTGCACAGGTTAATGATATTGGCAAGGCTATTGAATTTATTAGTTCTAAATCAGCAGAATGGAAGATCTCAGCGGATAAGTTCGCTTTGCAGGGAGCCAGTGCCGGGGCACATCTTTCACTTCTTTATACGTATAAGTTCAATGCAAATAATAAGGTTAAAGCAGTAATTTCTATGGCGGGTCCAACAGACCTGAGTGCCGATCAGTCTGCTTCTCCTGCTCAGATCCAGGTATTAAGCTGGTTTCTTGGAACAAGTATTCAGGCTGATCCGGCATTGTATGCAGATGCAAGTCCTTTAACCCATGTTAGTGTCAAAGCCAAACCTACTTTAATTTTCCACGGTAAACTTGATATCGTTGTGCCTTATCAGCAGGCTGAGCTTCTTAAAAACAAACTGGATCAGTATGGTATAGCTAATAAACTGGTTCTTTATGGTGATACCGGGCATGAATTACTGAACCTCAGCAATAAAGATCAATTTCTTTCTGATTGTGAAAACTGGTTAAAATTATATTTGAAATAAGGTTTTGTGACCCGAATAAAAAAGGGGGATCGCAGTCCACTGCGATCCCCCTTTTTTATTAATCGGTCAGCTTCTTGTAACGTATCCTGTGGGGTGTGATATCTCCGGTACGTTTTTTTCTGTTTTCTTCGTATTCAGAGTAATTGCCTTCAAAATAGTAAACCTGAGAGTTGCCTTCAAATGCAAGAATATGTGTACAAACCCTGTCCAGGAACCAGCGATCGTGTGAGATGATCACCGCACATCCGCCAAAGTTTTCTAATCCCTCTTCAAGTGCTCTGAGGGTATTCACATCAATATCGTTGGTTGGCTCATCCAGCAAAAGTACGTTTGAACTCTTCTTCAATGTAATAGCCAGGTGGACCCTGTTTCTCTCTCCTCCTGAAAGCACAGCTACTTTCTTTTGCTGATCTGCACCATTGAAATTGAATTTGGATACGTATGCCCTGGAGTTTACAGGCCGGTTTCCGAGAAGGATGGTCTCCTGTCCATCGGTGATGTTTTCCCAGACAGATTTTTCCGGATCGAGGTCATCATGCATCTGGTCAACATATCCCAATGCTACGGTAGGACCAACCCTGAAGGATCCGGAATCTGGGGTTTCCTGTCCTGTGATCAGGCGGAAGAGTGTTGTTTTTCCTGCCCCATTAGGGCCGATGATCCCAACAATCCCAGCCGGAGGAAGGGAAAAATTCAGGTTCTCAAACAATAATTTATCACCGTAGGCTTTGGTAACATTTTGCGCTTCTATTACCAGATTCCCCAGTCTTGGTCCCGGAGGGATAAACAGCTCAAGCTTATCTTCACGTTCTTTTGTGTCTTCAGAAGCCAGTTTCTCATAATTTGATAAACGTGCTTTTGACTTGGCATGGCGGGCTTTAGGGGCCATACGCACCCATTCCAGCTCCCTTTCGAGGGTTTTCTGGCGCTTGCTTTCAGTTTTTTCCTCAGATTCGAGTCGTTTTGACTTCTGTTCCAGCCAGGAAGAATAGTTACCCTTCCATGGAATACCCTCACCCCGGTCGAGTTCCAGGATCCATCCGGCAACATTATCCAGGAAGTACCTGTCGTGAGTAACCGCAATTACAGTTCCTTTATATTGTTTCAGGTGCTGCTCCAGCCAGTCGATACTTTCAGCATCGAGGTGGTTGGTAGGTTCATCCAGCAAGAGTACATCGGGTTCCTGAAGTAATAGACGGCACATTGCCACTCGCCGGCGTTCACCGCCTGACAATATGGCAATTTTTGAATCCGGCTCCGGACAACGCAATGCATCCATGGCCCGTTCCAATTTAGTGTCGAGTTCCCAGGCACCGCTCGCATCTATCTGATCCTGTAATTCTCCCTGTCTGGCCAATAGTTTATCCATCTCATCCGCGTTCTCATAAACTTCCGGAAGTCCGAATTTTTCATTGATTTCCTCATACTCCTTCAGGATGGCAGTTGTTGCCGCCACGCCTTCCTCTACAACCTCACGAACCGTCTTTTGGGCGTCTAGAATAGGTTCCTGAGCCAAATAGCCCACAGTATAGCCTGGTGAAAACACCACTTCACCCTGGTAAGATTTGTCTAAGCCAGCAATAATTTTCAGTAAAGATGATTTGCCCGATCCGTTCAATCCAATCACTCCGATCTTTGCCCCGTAGAAAAATGAGAGATAGATGTTTTTTAGTACTTGTTTCTGCGGAGGGTAAACCTTATTTACCCCGGCCATAGAAAATATTATTTTTTCGTCTGACATTCGTGTATTTATTGAAGTTCAAATATCGTATTTTAGTCAGAGACATGTCAACTTTATTATGCCTTCGTATCGTAAAACCTTTTTAACCTAAATGGCGTAATTGTTGATAACTTGTTACAAAAGCCGGAGGTCTATTAATCCAATTATTTAATAGCTTAGGGCGTTGAATCACACAGAAAGGTATAATAATGGAAGCGAAATTTTCTCCACGCGTCAAAGACGTGATATCATATAGCAGAGAAGAAGCTCTGCGTCTGGGTCATGATTATATTGGCACAGAGCATTTATTGCTTGGTCTTATCAGAGAAGGAGACGGGATGGCAATAAAAATATTAAAGGGTTCCGGAGTTGATACTGCCCGTTTACGCAAGTCTGTAGAAGATTCAGTGAAGGGTACATCCAGTACTACTGTTAATCTGGGCAATATTCCCTTAACAAAACAGGCCGAGAAGGTCCTGAAGATCACTTATCTTGAAGCCAAGATATTTAAAAGTGATATAATCGGTACTGAACATTTACTTTTGTCTATCCTGAGGGATGAGGACAATATTGCTTCGCAGATACTTCAGCAGTATAATGTGAACTACGATACTTTTAAGGCTGAAGTAGAAAATAATAAGGAGGGTTTCCGTGCTGAAGCTCTTGGG
>JBAZCD010000191.1:0-5965 GCA_041671205.1 Pedobacter sp. | reverse complement strand
TGAGGCGATGAAGGCTACAAAACCGTATGCTGTTTGTATCTCTACCTACCCTGATACCCATGAGAAATATGCCGTTCAGGCTTTCAAAGCGGGCTGTCATGTATTTATTGAAAAGCCGGTGGCCGATTCTGTGGAAGGTGCAGAGCGTGTAGTTGCAGCTTCAAAAAAGGCAAATAAAAAACTGGTAGTTGGTTATATCCTGCGTCATCATCCATCATGGGAGAAATTTATTGAGCTTACCGGAGAATTAGGTAAACCACTGGTTATGAGGATGAATTTGAACCAGCAGAGTGATGGTGCGATGTGGACCCTTCATCGCAATCTGATGAATGCCCTGAGTCCGATTGTGGATTGCGGAGTTCATTATATCGATGTGATGTGTCAGATGACCCGTTCCAAACCGGTGCAGGTATATGCTATCGGAGCGAGGTTAACTGAAGAGATCCCTGCCGGAAATTATAATTACGGGCAGTTGCAGATCCGTTTTGAAGATGGATCGGTGGGATGGTATGAAGCAGGCTGGGGACCAATGATGAGCGAAACTGCATTTTTTGTGAAGGATGTTGTCGGACCAAAAGGTTCTGTATCGATCGTTGCCAAAGAAGCCGGAGCTGCGGGAAAATCTTCTTCTATCGAAGCCCATACAAAAACCGAATCAATACGTTTTCACCATGCTGATCTTACTAAGGACGAGCTTTTTGCGAAAGAAGATACCTGGATCAATCTGGAAGACGAGCCGGATCATCAGGAGTTATGTAACCGTGAGCAGGCCTATTTTCTAAAAGCTATCCTTGAGGATCTTGACCTGACAGCCCACGGTGAGGATGCAGTGAACAGTCTGCGAATTGCCTTTGCCTGTGATGAATCTGTCAAAACCGGCAATGTGGTCACATTTGCTTAATTTTTATGGCTTTCTTAAAATAGCCTCTTCGTTGATCTTAATAAATTTGTACAAATATGTCAATCAAAACAAATGAAATTCCGGTAGGTGTTATTGGGTTGGGCCTGATGGGTTGCAGTATTACCACCTGTTTGCTGATGGCCGGACATCCGGTGGTAGCCGTTGCCCCGATCAGTATCGATATGACTACCGCTGAATCCCGTATCCGCAAACATTTTGTCAAGGCAAAAGAAGAGGGATTAGTCAGTGAAGATCCGGAATTCTATTTTAAGAACCTGATAATTACTGAAGATTATGGAGCGTTGAAGCCTTGCAAACTGGCTATCGAATGTACCCTTGAGAGTGAAGAGATTAAAAAGGTAGTTTATGGCAAGATTGAAGCCGTTATTGCTGAAGATGCATTGATGACCAGCAATACATCGGCCATTCCGATCAGTATCCTGCAGAAGATGACCAAACACCCTGATCGTTTCTTCGGATTGCACTGGGCTGAGCCTTCGCATACTACCCGTTTTCTGGAAGTGATCTGTGGCGATCAAAGCGACATTGCAAAAGGCGAATATCTTTATGAACTTTCAAATTACTGGAATAAGGAAGCGACTTTGGTCAGGAAAGATATCCGCGGATTTATTGGCAATCGTTTGATGTATGCTATGTATCGCGAAGCTTTTTATCTGGTTGAAAACGGGTATGCAACTGTTGAAGATGTAGACCGTGCCTGCCGTAACAATACCGGTTACTGGATGACTCTGGTAGGTGTTTTCGGATGGATGGACCTGACCGGTGTGCCTGCTTATCATAATGTAATGAAAGATCTTAATCCGACCCTTTGCAATGATACCCATGTACCGAAGCTGATTGATGATATCGTCAAGGCAGGCGGAAAGGGAGTTGCCAATGGCCATGGTTTTTACAGGTATACACCTGAAGAATCCAAAATGTGGGAAGAGACCTTTGCCGATTTCAATTATGAAATCAGGAATCTGGCTATGAAATACCCTTTTGATATCGTCAAAAGAAAGCTGGCGAAGCTGAAGGAAGAAAAAGAACGTAAAGACAGTTGATATGAACCCTTAATGATTAGAATAATCATTAAGGGTTCCATCTGACAAATGAAAACAAGAAAAATAAACTGATGAAAACTCTTTCTGTTCCATTTATCCATGCTGATAATATTTATGCAGTAGACGAAATTTCGGCGAAACTGGATCATGTTCATCAGGAACTAATCAATATAACTCCATGGGTGGCATATCCCTATAAACCTGAGCTGGCTTTTGCAATGGCTTATGGTGATCAGGCTGTATTCCTGAAGTTTTACGTGGAAGAAAAACATATCCGGGCTGTTTATTCCGAACCGAATGATCCGGTTTATAAAGACAGCTGTGTAGAGTTTTTTGTCTCTTTCGGGGATGAAAAGGAGTACTATAATTTCGAGTTCAATTGCGCAGGCACCTGTCTGCTCAGCTTTGGCGAAGAAAGAGCCAAACGGATTAGGTCAGGTGATGAGCTGATCAAATCAATAGCCTCACGGAGTTCGATAAAACCTGCCAATAGTAAAGGTTCAAATATTGGCTGGGAGTTGACCCTGTCCATACCTTTCAGCGCTTTTCAATATCATCAGATAGATTCCCTGAAAGGTAAACAGTGCCGTGCCAATTTTTATAAATGCGGCGATGATCTTCCTGAACCGCATTTTGTGGTCTGGAATGACATCAAAACTGAAGAGCCGGATTACCATCGTCCGGAATTTTTCGGTTCAGTAGAATTTAATTAACAGATTATTAAAAATATTAATTACAAAGAAAATGGAAAAAATAGAAATACAACACCCGGATAAGGCAGACAAGAGTTTTACTACCGGAGCATATTCAGCAGGGGTTTTGGCAGCAGGCGATTGGCTGTTTGTAAGTGGACAGGCTGCATTAGATTTTACAACAAGTACTTTCGTGCTGGGTACTATTGAGGAGGAAACACATCTGACTATTCATAATGTTAAGCGCATTTGCGAAGCGGCCGGATTTACTCTGGATGATATTGTGAAATGCACGGTCCATCTGAGTGATATCAAGGATTTTGATCGTTACAATGCGGTTTATGCGACTTATTTTACCAAGGTTAAGCCGGCACGTACAACTGTACAATCAGGTTTGGGCCATGGTATTAAAGTCGAGATCGATGCGATCGCATTTCGCCAGGGTAAAAAATAGTATTGCTAAAAGAAATGACTGAAGAATCACTATTTATTTTTGATTGCCATCTCGATCTGTCGATGAATGCAATTGAATGGAACCGGGATCTTAAAAAATCTGTTTATGAGATCCGGGATTGTGAAAAGGGTATGACGGATAAACTGGATCGAGGTTTGGGAACTGTGGCTCTGCCCGAGTTGCGCAAGGGAAATATCGGACTGGTTGTGGCTACTCAGATTGCCCGTTATGTAGAACCCGGCAGCCTTATTCCGGGCTGGAATTCGCCGGAGATCGCCTGGGGAATTTCCCAGGCTCAGCTAGCCTGGTACCGTGCTATGGAAGATCTCGGCGAAATGGTGCAGATCACTAACCTGTTGCAGATGGAAGATCATCTGGCACTCTGGTTTGACAAAACTATTCCTGATCAGGGAAAACCGGTTGGATATATTTTAAGTCTTGAAGGGGCAGATTCCTTCGTCAATATTTCTTACCTGGAAAAGGCTTATGGCTATGGCCTCCGGGCTTGCGGTCCGGCACACTATGGTCCGGGCAGGTATGCCGCAGGTACAGGCAGGACTGAAGGGCTCACAGCCGCAGGCAGGGAGCTTGTTGCAGAAATGGATCGTTTGAATATGATCCTGGATGTGACTCACTTAACAGATAAGGGTTTTGATGAGGCAACAGCCATGTACAAAGGCCCGGTTTGGGCAAGCCATCATAATTGCCGTAAACTGGTAGATAACCAGAGGCAGTTAACCGATGACCAGATTAAGGTTTTGATCGAACGGGATGCTGTGATCGGCGGAGTTTTCGACACCTGGATGCTGACCGATAACTGGGTGCGAGGTAAAGATGATCCGAAAGAAAGAAATGTGCACCTCGAGCTGATCGTTGATCATTATGATCACATCTGCCAGCTTGCTGGTAACAGCCTGAATGTGGCCATTGGCAGCGATCTGGATGGTGCCTATGGTAAAGAACAATCACCCTATGATCTGGAGGATATTTCAGATCTGCAGAAGCTGAACGGGATGTTGAAAAGAAGGGGATATTCAGCGGAAGATATTGAGAATATATTTTATAAAAACTGGTTAAGGTTTCTGAGAAAAGCCTGGGCCTGATTTAATGATCTACCTATGAACTGGTACACAATAAATGATGTAGAAAATATTGATTCTCCGGCCCTTGTGGTTTACAGGGACCGGGTTCAGCATAATATCCGGAACGTTTTGACTATGGTCAAAGATCCGGAACAACTCAGGCCGCATGTCAAGACCAATAAAATGGTGGAAGTATGCAAAATGATGCGTGATTCCGGGATCAGAAAGTTTAAAGCTGCCAGCATTGCAGAAGCAGAAATGCTGGGTCTGGCAGGCGCCGAAGATGTTTTACTGGCTTACCAGCCGGTGAAGCCGAAATTTCTCCGCCTCCTGAAACTGATCAGTGCATATCCTGCTACAAAATATTCCTGTCTGGTTGACAACATTGAGTCTGCCCGGATGTTCTCCGAACTAATGTCAGCCTCAACTCAATCCGGGCTCCCGGTCTTTATTGACCTGAATGTGGGAATGAACCGTACCGGTATAAAACCTGCTCTGGCATTTGACTTATTTAAAGAAATACAAAACCTCCCTGGCGTTGAATTTAAAGGATTTCATGCCTACGATGGCCATATCAGGGATTATGATTTTGCGGAACGGACTGCCCATTGCGACCGCGATTTTAAGGAAGCAGAGGAGCTCCGCTCCAACATTCAGCTGGCAGGGTATGGACTTCCATTACTTGTAGCCGGAGGTTCGCCAACCTTTGCTATTCATTCGGTAAGGCAAAATGCCGAATGCTGCCCGGGAACATTTATTTTCTGGGATAAGGGCTATCATGATGCACTGCCTGAACAGGACTTTCAGTATGCGGCATTAGTTCTGACCAGGGTGATCTCGCTTCCGGATGAAAGCAAGATCTGTATCGACCTGGGTCATAAGTCGATCGCCTCAGAAAATGATCTGCAAAAACGGGTTTATTTCCCTGACTATCCTGACCTGAAGCCTTTTGGACAGAATGAAGAACATATGGTCATTGAGGTTGGAAAAGGCCATAGATTTAAGGTAGGAGATGTTTTGTATGCGCTCCCGATACATATTTGCCCTACTGTTGCTCTGTATGACCGTGCGATAATTGTGAAAGATAGGGAAGTAATCGACACATGGAGAGTAATTGCCAGAGACCGGCAGATTAATTATTGAGTATAAATCCTAAAATAATTATTATGGTTGCAGCCAGCTTGCTGAATATGCATTCTATGAAGATTGTGTATTCCTCTCTCCGGCCTTTATATTCAGAGGTTATCGTTCTGCCAAACGCTTTTTTCAAAACCTTCCTGACTGCATTAGTGGGATTTTTTTTTGTACCATCTGATCCTTTATTTGCTGCCAATATCATCATTCAAAATGACAAAATCGAATATGCTGTTGACGGGCAGGGGAAGAACTTATATTTTATCGATAAAGCAAGTAAAATAGATTATCTCGATAAAAAATCAGCTTCTTATGTTGCAGTCTTAAAAAAAGATGGCAAAGAGTATGCTGTAAGTGCTGTATCGCTCAGAGGCAACCTGTTAAAGCTGGAGTTTAAAACTGCAGGCCTGAGTGCTGAACTACTTTTAGAAAAAGGAAAGGATCGTTTTACACTGGAAGTTGTGAATGTGAGTGGTGCTGCTGAATCACTCACATTCATAAATATTCCCCTTAAGCTGGAAGGGATGCCATATGAACCCTTTGCCGCTTGTGTGCTTTCCATGAATTTGCAGACCCATGTCTTTGCGCTTCCGGCCCTGCAATCTCATCTGAAGGCGACTGCTTATGAGCGTTTTGGG
>JBAZCD010000190.1:0-5968 GCA_041671205.1 Pedobacter sp. | reverse complement strand
AACCAGAATAACAATTATACTCACAGCAATCATGATTGCTTTTACCGAAATTTTATTGGATAAACGGGCAGCAATGGGTGAGGCAATTGCACTGCCTATTACCAAACCCAATACAGCATCCCAGTACACGTTGTTCAGCATAGTTATAAATGCCAGAGAACTCATCAGCGCTATGAAGAACCTCGTAAGTTTTACAGTACCTAAAGCATAGCGGGCATTTCTACCACCTGCAATCAGAGACGACAAAACAATAGATCCCCAGCCCCCGCCTCCAACCGCATCAATAAAACCTCCTCCAAAACCCAAAAAACGAATATTTTTAATTTTAGAACCAATATGCTTACGATTTACCTTTAATGCTTTAAGCAGAATTACCGAACCCAGAATTAAGGTATATAATGAAACGATCGGTTTGGTTATATGATTGTAGTGCTCAAGGGATGAAAGTAAAACAGCTCCGAGAACAGCTCCGATCACTCCCGGAATGAGCAAAAGCCAAAACAAACGCATATTCACATTTTTCATTCTGAAATGCATCCAGCCAGCAATACCATTACTCAAAATCTCAGAAACGTGAACTGCAGTACTTGCCGATGCCGGTGGGACACCCATCGATAATGCAAAAGTTGTTGAGGTAACGCCATAAGACATTCCGATAGCTCCGTCGATCATCGCAAAAATAAATCCGGCGATTAGAAAATAGTAAAATGTAGGGTGAATTCCTTCCACATAAATCCGGAAGGCCAGATCATTAAACCAGAACAATCCAAAAATCAGTGCAATACTAAAGAAACCTGCCCCCCAAATGGCCCAGCGCATTTTTCTGCTGGCCACCTGTTCTGATGCAGGAGTGATCAGCAAAGCAGTTGCTTTATTCAGCTCATTCACTTTGTGAGCAAAATCACCATTAAGCTTAATTCTGAATGCATTCATATGCTGCAAGGTCAGGTCCAGCTCGTCCGGTAAGTTTTCCTGAAAAAACTCCTTCAGCCGCCTGGCGATGGTGGGAGATTTTCCGTTGGTAGAGATCCCGATCTTCAGGTCTCCCTTTTTGACAATTGAGCCCAGATAAAAATCGCAAAGTTCGGGTTTATCCGCTACATTGATCAACAGGTTTAACTCCCGGGCCAATGTTCTGATCTCCGCATTTACTACATTATCGCCGGTTGCCAAAATCACCAGATCGTGTCCGGCAAGGTCATGTGCTTCAAATCTTTTAAAATGAAGTTTTACTTTCGGATATTCTGATACCAGATCGAGCAGTTCAGGTAAAAATGTTTCAGAAACAACATTTACCTCCGCTTCAGGGCTATTTGACAATATGGCCTGTAACTTTTCAAGCCCGATATTTCCGGCACCAACCAACAAAACCTTAAGCTGGTTCAGCTTAAGGAATACCGGGAAAAGTTGATTTCCGGTGTTAATTTCTATATCCGTATCACTCCTGCTCTGCAAGTTCATAAAATGCCTTTATTGGCTGAAACTTCGAATGTAAGCCAACAACTTCACCGAAGATAATTAATGCAGGTGAGTCAATTTTATGATCCTGCGCAGAGTCAAAGATTGTGCCTGCAGTGGCAACCACAAATTTCTCATTTTTCATCGATCCATTCTGAATAACAGCTGCCGGCAGTCTGCTTTTACCCTCTGCAATAAAAATTTCAGCGATCTCCTTTAATTTTTTAACCCCCATCAGAACAACAATGGTAGCATCTGTTTTGGCCGCAGCATAAAGGTCTCTGGATATTTCTCCGGAACTGGTAGTACCCGTAATAACCCAAAAACTTTCGCTGGCCCCCCGATGAGTAACAGGTATGCCCTGAAGGGCAGGAACTGATATACTGCTCGATATACCGGGAACAACTTCTGTTGTAATGCTGTATGAATCAGCCATTTCCAGTTCCTCGAAACCACGACCGAAGACGAACGGATCTCCGCCCTTTAAGCGGACTACATGCCCGTAATTCAGTGCATAATCAATCATCAGCTTATTCACGGCTTCCTGTGAATAGGAATGATCCCCTGAACGTTTTCCAACATATACCTTAATGGCATGTTTCGGAGCGAAGTCCAGCAATTCACTATTAACCAACGCATCGTATAATACCACATCTGCTGATTTCAGAATTCTAACTCCCTTTAAACTAATTAGTTCTGCATCACCCGGACCGGCACCTACCAAAGTAATCCTGGGTTCTTTAATTCCTTTTTTTATCTGAGTATGTATCATGATTGAATCGTCTCCTTTTCTATCTTAATTCTTTTAATAAAATCAACTGTCGCACCCAGATAGATTTGGGCAAACTCAGCCGATGGCTCATTTTTATTGATTTGTAAAACCAGTTCGTTAAAGCTGTTCAAGCCATTAAGGATGCTACTGTCCTTATAATGTTCATCAAAATCACGAATAATCCCGGTTTGAGTACTGCTATTGATCCCTTTATCCAGTAACATCGCTTTAGCACTGCTGATAAATACACTGTAGGCATGATAGATCGAATCAGAATAGGCTTTGGCTTCAAATGATTCTACTGACCACTGCAGCTTTTCCTCAGCCTCAAGCAATAAGGTTGAAACCAGATCAATCATTACCCCTGCACATTCTCCAACACCGATTGCGGTTTCAAAAGTTTCCTCATGTCCCCAGTCAACAAACTCGTCCGGAGTGAGCGTACTTAAGTCGGCAAGAGGCTTTAACAACTGATAAAAATAATCCTTGCCAAGCCTGTCATAATAATCGTTAAACAGTTCTTCTGCTTTTCTGTTCTGGCTATAATTATCCAGGATCACCCTGACAACCTCTTTGGTCCTTTTGGATGGCACTTTGATCACTTTATCTGCCGCACGCCCCAAACCATTGCCGATAGTACCTCCGCCCAGCAAAACCTGGGCTGCAGGGACTACTTTTCCGGCAGCCTTTAAGGAACTGCCGTGAAATCCGATCTGGGCAAGGCCATGCTGTCCGCAGCTGTTCATACAGCCGCTGATCTTTATTTTAATATCCTGGTTTTCCAAAAGTTCATCATACTCATCACTGATCAGATCTTCCAGAACACGGGCCAGTTCTGTACTGTTCGATATACCCAAATTACAAGTATCAGTGCCAGGACAGGTGGTTACGTCACCCACACTGTCAAATCCGGGCTTTACAAAATCAAGCTCTTTCAAACGTTCAAAGAGAACTGGCAAAGCTTCTTTGCGGACAAATTTCAGAAGCAGCCCCTGATTAACTGTAATTCTTATTTCATCAGCTACCAAACCGCTGATCGCAGCAATAAATTTCCTGGCTTTTGATGTTGGAATATCTCCTGTTGTAACTTTAATATAAACCCCGAAATAGCCGGCTTGTTTCTGCTCAAACACATTGGTATCCAGCCAGCGCTGATAAAGAAACTGATCCGGGATCAGAACCTCCGGAAGAGATTTTAATTCCGGTATCTCCGGAAGATCAAGGGAATCACGGTCAATGCTATATTTAAGGGAGCGGTTTGCTATTTTTTCTTCTTCAATCAGCCTCAAGACCTCATCAAGACCTAATTTAGCTACCAGGAATTTCATTCTTGCCTTATTCCTGTTTGTGCGTTCTCCATGCCTGTCGAACACACGAAGCGTAGCTTCGATATACGGGATCAGATCATCCTCCGGCAGAAAGTCATTAACGGGATAAGCAATTGATGGCTGAGCGCCGAGCCCTCCTCCAAACAATACCTTGAACCCGCGAATTTCTACACCATCCTTAATGATAAGTTTCGGAATGAATCCAAGATCATGGATATAGCTGAAAGCAGAATCCGCATCACTTGAAGAAAAGGCGATCTTAAACTTTCTACCCATCTCCTGGCATATCGGATTACGCAGAAAGTATTTAAAGGTTGCATAAGCGTATGGAGATACATCAAAAGGCTCATTCGGATCAATCCCGGCGGTGGGTGAAGCCGTTACATTTCGAACGGTATTACCACATGCTTCGCGAAGCGTAATATCATCCTGCTCCAGTTTTGCCCAAAGTTCGGGAGTACGATCCAGACTCACATAGTGGATCTGAATATCTTGCCTGGTGGTTAAATGCAAGTTACTGCTGGCGTATTCGTCAGAAATATCTGCAATACGCAGAATCTGCTTAAAACTCACTTTCCCAAAAGGAAGTTTGATCCGGATCATCTGAACTCCCGGCTGCCGCTGTCCGTAAATACCGCGGGCCAGTCGCAGACTGCGAAACTTTTCATCGTGGATCTTTCCTTCACGAAACTCCCGGATCTTCTTTTCGAGATCAATGATATCTCTTTGTACTATCGGGTCTTCTAACTCTGTTCTGAAACTGTTCATTAATATTTCAAAAAAAAAACCTCTTCAACTGTGGGCGAAGAGGTTCATGCATATAATTATTATTTTATGTCTGGTCTTCTTCAATGATTAATTATGGCCATATAACAACAATTCATTGTTACATCATTAAAAATGCGATGGCATAAATTTTTCATCAGGCAAATATAATATAAAGTATATAGATTTAGTAGTCTTTTATTAAAAAAAATTATTCAGTAAAATCTTTTAATAAATTACTCTCGCGGCGGATCACATCAGCAATGCTTGTCTCAGTCAGAATCTTCAGTGTGGCATCCCTAACCTCAACAAAAACATCTCTTACACCACAAGTTAGTTCATTATCACATTCATCACATTTCTGATAAAAATTAAGGCTAACACAGGGCAGGAGTGCAATCGGTCCGCCAGTAAGGCGCAATACCTGCACTACAAAGATCTTAGCAGGATCCTTCACAAGCCCGTATCCGCCACCCGAGCCTTTCTTACTGTATAACAAGCCGGCATTCCTGAGATCAAGAAGAATTTGCTCCAAAAATTTTTTAGGAATATGCTCTTCGGATGCGATCTTTGATATTTGCATTGGTGCGTCACCAAAGTTTTTACCCAAAACCACCAGGGCCTTTAAAGCATAACGGGTTTTTTTCGAAAGCATATAATTTCAGGGTTTTTATGATAAAGCAAATTAACGTAATTTCTTTTTGAATACCTCTCCAAAATCTGTTCTGAATTAAAGGAGAGAATCTTTTTTAAGGTACAAAATAGTATCCTATTCTGCCACTCAATATCTCAAAAAGTAATCCATTCGCTACAAAAATAAGGGCAATTTAAATCAATCATTGTTTTTTACAATTCTGCTTACCCTAAAAAGCAAAACCACAGATATGACTGATAATAAAACAACTACATAAACGAGCGTATCATAATGTTCAAGGGGACTGAACTTATCCTTCTGAACAACAATCATCCCTCCCAGTGCAGCTGCAAGTCCGCCGGCAATCTGTTGAAGCGATGAATTTATTCCCATAAATGCCCCTCTGTCTTGTTTTTGAGGCAGAGCGGAAGTAAGTGAAATAGAGGGAACCATGCGGCTCATAAAGCCTATCTGGAGGCCAAGATTCATAATCAGTACAGTCCAGAACGGAACAGGCCCGAGATTTGCGTAAATTGATATCACTACAACCAGAATCATCGATGCGATAGTAAACAGGTAGAACTTGTCGAAACGATCGCTCAATTTTCCGACAATCGGCATAATGGTAAGTGTGCAGACTCCGGAAGCCATATATATAAATGGGAGCTGCTGAGTGGTGATCTTCAAATTATTGATCACATATGCACTCCCCCAGGGCATCATCATAAAACTTCCCAGGGAGAGAAATGCAGTTGCCAGAAATCCTATCCTGTATTTTCGCAAAGTCAGGGTATGCCATAAATGACTGATGGCCTTTCGTTCACTCTGATGCTCAAGATGCTCCCTCACCGGCTTCAATTTAGAGACAATGAATAACCAGATCACAAAAGACAATCCAACGATCATCAAAAATGGTGACTGCCAGCCCCAAATGTTAGCTATGTATAAACTGAGTGGAATTCCCAAAACCTGGCTTGCTCCAAAACCCATTTGCAGAAAACCAAACACCCT
>JBAZCD010000189.1:0-6020 GCA_041671205.1 Pedobacter sp. | reverse complement strand
AAGATGTTGAATATGTTGACAGCATAAAAAAGGATATTCAATGGCTTGGATTTGAATGGGATAAGGAATTATACTCATCCGATTATTTCGATAAGATCTATGAGTTTGCGCTGGAACTGATCAGGAAGGGCTTTGCTTATGTGGAAGATGGCTCGGCTGAAGAGATCGCGGCTGCCAAAGGCACTCCGACTGAACCGGGAATCCCTACTCCCGGCCGCAGCCGTTGTATCGAAGAGAATTTACAGCTTTTTGAAGAGATGAGGGCCGGGAAATATCCTGATGGAGCCATGGTGCTGCGTGCTAAAATTGATCTTGCTTCGCCCAATATGCACCTGCGTGATCCGCTGATGTATCGTATCAAACATGCCCATCACCACCGTACTGGCGGAAAGTGGTGTATTTACCCGATGTATGATTTTGCCCACGGACAGTCGGATTCGATCGAAGAAATCACCCATTCAATTTGTACGCTTGAATTTGTTCCTCATCGACCGCTTTATGAATGGTTTATCCAAAAGTTAAATATTTTTCCTTCTAGGCAATACGAGTTTGCGCGTCTGAATATGAATTATACAGTAATGAGCAAAAGGAAATTGCTTCAGCTGGTTAATGAAAAGTATGTCAGCGGCTGGGATGATCCGCGTATGCCAACGATCAGCGGTTTACGCCGCCGGGGTTATACGCCGCTTTCAATCCGCAACTTCAGTGAACGTATCGGTATTGCAAAGCGTGAAAATCTGATTGACCTGAGTTTACTTGAATTCTGTATTCGTGAAGACCTTAACAAGAGCGCCTGGCGAAGAATGGTTGTGCTTGATCCGTTAAAACTGGTCATAAGCAATTATCCTGAAGGTAAGACTGAAGTGATGGAGGGTGAAAACAATCCTGAAGTTGAAGGTGGTGATGGATCGAGGTCCATTCCATTCAGTTCTGAACTCTGGATCGAGCGGGATGATTTTATGGAAGAACCATCCAAAAAATACTTCCGTCTGGGCCCCGGCCTTATGGTGCGTCTGAAACATGCATATATTCTTCGCTGTGATAGTTTTGTGAAAGATGAAACCGGACTTGTTTCTGAAGTGCACTGTACCTATGTTCCCGAATCAAGAAGCGGGAGTGATACGAGCGGGATTCATGTGAAAGGAACCATACACTGGGTTAGTGCGCATGCTGCCCAAACAGCAGAAATACGTTTATATGATCGTTTGTTCAGGGTAGACGATCCATCCAGCGAAGAGGGTGATTTCAGAGAATACATCAACCCTGACAGTTTATCTGTGATCAGTAAGGCATTTATTGAACCTGATCTGCTTGACGCTCAGGCAGGGCGCGGATAC
Organism: Pedobacter sp.; assembly: GCA_041671205.1. Classification (GTDB taxonomy): domain Bacteria; phylum Bacteroidota; class Bacteroidia; order Sphingobacteriales; family Sphingobacteriaceae; genus Daejeonella. The sequence goes on along the minus strand of JBAZCD010000189.1, from coordinate 4,683 downwards.
CAGTTCATTCGAAAAGGATATTTTAGCCTCGACAGTGATTCAACACCAGGCAATCCTGTGTTTAACCGAACCGTTACACTCAAGGATACCTGGGCTAAAGAAGCTCAAAAATCCTGATCAAACCGTTTCGCTAAAGGTATTTCTTATAAAGGTTGAACAGGATCTGCTTCTCTTCTTCGGTAAGGATTCCTGTAATTTCTTTCTGAACAAAGTGAAGCTGGAATGACTTAACCGCATTCTCCGGGTTTTTGATATCATAACCAATGATCCGAAGTGCCTCAACCGGGTTAAAAGTTTCAGGTACGCTGTCGGTCAATACAGCATCCGGCCATAACCCATAGCCATTTTCGGCAAGAGTTTTCCATGGGAAAGTAATATTGGGATCTACCTTGCGGCCGGGAGCAATATCAGAATGGCCGATAAAGTTTGCAGCAGGAATGTTATGTGTTTTCTTCAAACTGGCCAGTACATTTAAGAGACTGCTGATCTGTGCTTCTGCAAATGGTTCGAAGCCATTATTGTCAAGCTCTATTCCGATTGAAGAAGAATTTATATCGGTCATGTTTCCCCATTTTGCGGCTCCGCCATGCCATGCCCTCAGGTAATCATTCAGCATTTGATAAGTGGCTCCGTCCCTGCCTATTACATAATGTGAACTCACCTGAGTTTTGGGCAAAGTGAATGTTTTTAAAGTCTGCTCTGCAGAGTTTTGAGCAGTATGGTGTATGATCACGTAATTGGGCTTGCGCAGACCGAAATTGGTGGTTCCTACAAAATCCTGACCTGTTGGATTTATTGGGGTTGCCCTGATGGTCTTGCTCAGGGCTTTAGTCTGCTTTTTATAGAACTTATTTGTTGGTCCGTAAGGTCCGGAAGAGCATGAGGCAGCGACTGCTATCAGTCCGAAAAAAAATATCCGGCTTATTTTTTTATGCATTGGTTGAGGATTAACAGGACGGCAATTTACAAAAAGGAATGTCTTATCATTGAAAATAAATTCTAATGAACCCCGATTTCAGGATCCCGAAGATGAGCTTTACTTTTCTAATACCATGTTATTAATGAATGAGCCGCCCTCATTAACTTCCAGTGCCAGCTGACTTATAGTTGTTTCCTGAAATGCACTCTGAAGTGCATCTCTTGCTATTTTATATTGATCGTGCATGGGGCAGGGGTGGCTTGCAGAACACTGCTTCAGACCAAGCCCGCATTCTCTGAATACAGACATCCCGTCAATAGCATTGACAATATTTATGACTGGCTGTTCAAGCTGGTAATCTTCAATAAAGAAACCACCATATGGACCCTTTAATGAGGTAATGATGCGATGTTTGTTTAGGATCTGCAGAATTTTAGCGGTAAATGCTTCAGGGGCATCCACTTCCCGGGCTATCTGTTTGATATTTAACTTAAGCCCCCCACCCTGCCTTGAGGCTACAAAAATAGCAGCCCGGATTCCGTATTTACATGCTTTTGAGATCATAATCTTTGTATAGAGATGTGCGGTTAAACCTCAGAATACCGGTTTGATGTGATGCTGTCTGATCTGGTCAAGTTTATGTCTGAACATACCGGCCATAATTGCTGCCCTTGTTTTTGCATCCTCGGCTACCGGACCCTCAAAATAGGTATTTACTGTTTCGTTGAACATTTTCAGCCATCTTTCAAAGTGTTCTTCGCCAAGCTCCATAGTCGCATGTTTCATGAAGGGGTTGCCATTATATCCCTTAACACCGAATAATGCAGCATTCCAGAAAGTATACATCTTCTCAAGATGTGGCTCCCAATGAGTTGAAAGCCTGAAATTAAATATGGGAGCAAGTAATTCGTCCCCGCGAACCTTCTCATAAAAGACATCAACCATTATTTTGATGTCATCAATCCCTTTTATATCGTCTTTTTTGCTCATTTCACGTTAATATAGGACAAATATAGAAAAATCTATAGAAGATAAAATTATCTTTTATAGATTTTTATTTACCTTTGAGTAATTATTCACTTAACGTATAAAAAATGGAGACTATAAGTAATAACACCATTGGCTCATTAGTTGCTGCTAATTTTAAAGTGGCAAGTGTATTTAAAAAATTCGGTATCGACTTTTGCTGTAAGGGCAACAGAACAATTGCAGAGGCCTGTGCCGGTAAAAAACTTGACCCTGAACAGGTCGAGCAAGAAATTCTTTCGGTTTTAAAAACCGGGGAGGCGACTTCCATTGATTATAATTCATGGCCAATTGATCTTCTGGCAGATTATATAGAAAAAACACATCATCGTTACGTGATTGAAAAAATTCCAGAGCTCCATTTTTTTCTGGAAAAGCTTTGCAGGGTTCATGGCGAAAGGCATCCTGAACTTTTTGGGATCTACAAAGAATTTCTGACCTCGGCAGAAGAGCTCAGCATGCATATGAAAAAAGAAGAAAATATACTCTTTCCGTTTATCAGGCAGATGGTTTTGGCTGACAACAGACCTGCGATACTTGAAGAACCTCATTTTATGACCGTTCAAAATCCAATAGCCATGATGATGAACGAGCATGAGATTGAAGGCGGCCGATTCAGAGATATCTCGGAGATGAGCAATGGATATACCCCTCCGGCCGATGCCTGTACCACATACAGAGTCGCTTTTGAAATGCTAAAGGATTTTGAACAGGATCTTCATACCCATATACATCTTGAGAATAATATACTTTTCCCAAAAGCAGTCAAACTGGAGCAGGAATTGATGGTCAGGGTTTAACACCCCTGATTCTATGGTTTAAATATGACTCATCCTGTAAATAAAATATGTCTTACTGTTTTATATTCTTCCGAAGAATATAAATTACAGACCTATGCCGGAGAGTACAGAGATCTGAAATGCCTGATACAGGACAGGCTTTTTACGGATGATTTCGGGCAATGTGGCGGAATGGGCAGATGTGGTACATGTATAGTAAAGATCAGCGGATCAAAAGCAGGTGCAGACTTTCTGAGGAATGAGTCTGTAACACTCAGCCGGATCGCACCCGGTGTGCAGGATATCAGACTAGCCTGTCAGATCCCGATAGATGATAATCTGTCCAATCTGACGATCAGCATAATGGAATATAATTGAAAACGTTACTTAAGAATAATCGTTTTGTTTGATTTTGTACAGGCGTTAAAAATTCCCAATGCTCCGTTACTGAAATTTGAATCGGGGTTTGACGGCGCAACAGGGGGACCTCCGTTTCCGTTTATCTGGCTAAGGGAGAAGAAATATTTGAACACATTGCGGTCTATGCATTGCATCTCAATATCAATAATATCCCCCGGTCTAATATCATCTTCCCCATCATAGATCACTACATCAGAAACTGAATTTCCATCATTAAAACGGTCCTCAAATACGACATCACCCTGCAGTTTACCATTGATCTTTAATATATACCTGTACTGGTTCTGTATTCTGGGGGGATCCCTGTAATAAATCGTTGGGTAGATATTTGAATTACCAAAGAAGGAAAGTGTTTTGAACCCAATAGAATCGGGGGACACAGGATAAGGCATAGTTGATTTTGCGGTATAGATTTTCCCTTCTGCCAGAACTTCCAGCGTATAGGTGATACCGGGTGTACCTCTGAAGCGGAGACTTCTGTAAACTCCATCAGAAATTTCTGTGAAGGGTTGTAAGAGGCCTGCGGATGAGGTTAATGTAACCTGAGCCCCCTTAAATCCATTAAAAGTACCTGGTTTATCAAATGGAATAGTTTTCGAGATCCTGACAAAATGATTCTCACTTTGATTACTGATGGTACCTTCTATAACGATTAACGGTTCTGCATTCTTTAATTCAAGATCGATCACTTTCTCGCAGGAAGAGAAGAGGACCAGGCCGGCAGAAAGGAGCAGGATCTGAAAAAATCCTTCCAGACTTATAAGTTGATCAATTTCTTTCATGATATTTCTGGTGGAGTAGTTTTTCATAATTAAAACTTAAAATTCCAGGTAACTGAGGGGATAATTCCGAATAAAGCTGTTCGTACAGCCTGAGTTCTGCTTTTATTATCAGGATCGTCACGAAAATCAATTGAATAGGCATTTTTGCGGTTGTACAGATTATATATTCCGAAGGACCAGCTGGATTGCAATTTCCTGCCTGGTCTTCCTTCAAGTGTTGCAGCAATATCCAGACGATGATAATCGGGCATCCTGTCAGAGTTCCGTTCAGGATAATAATAAATTGTTTTATTGTTTAACTGGTACTTACCTGCAGGAAAAGTAACTGCATTTCCTGTACTGTAAACAAAAGTTGACGAGAAGGTCCACCTTTCTCCGGGTTTATAAATACCAACCAGAGAGAGATCGTTTGTACGGTCCTGTTTTGCCAGGAACCATTTTGCATTATTGATATCATCAAACTTGCGCTCGGTTTTTGACAAAGTATATCCTATCCAGCCATTAATCTTACCAAAGCGCTTTTTAATAAAGAGTTCGATCCCGTACGCCCTTCCCTCGCCAAAAAGAAGATCGGTTTCAACATTTCTGTTTGCCCTCAGGTCCGTCCCGCTTCGGTATTCAATTTGTCCCCGCATCTGCTTGAAATACAGCTCCGTGGAGAACTCGTATTTGTCATTATTGAAATTTCTGAAATATCCCAGGGCGATCTGACCGGCAATTTCCGGTTTAACATTATTACTGTTCATGATGTACAGGT
>JBAZCD010000188.1:0-6065 GCA_041671205.1 Pedobacter sp. | reverse complement strand
TAACAAAGGGTTCAGCCTTATTTAAAACCAGACCAAATACCAGAATAAAAAACAGGGACGGCAAATGCCATTGCTTGGATAGTGAATAAACTAAAATTAGAATAGAAAGAATAAGAAAGACCTTAATATGCCCTTTCAAATATTTTAATAAAACCAAAATCAAAACTGTACAAATAATGGAAATAAGGCTTATTAAAACCAGATTCCAAACAAACACTAGACCTGTATTCAGCGATAAAAGTTTATCTGAAATCACATAATTGAATAACATAATTCCCAGGACATCAGAAAAGGTAGATTCATAAATGATAAATTCCTTTTTATCTGCACTCAGATTATTGACACTTGGAATTGCAATTGCACTGCTGATTACACCCATCGCAACAGCATAAGGCAATGCTTGTTTAAATGGAATTTCAAAGGCAAAATGTAAAATATCAGCAATGGCAATTGTTGTTATAAATAGAACAGATACTGCACTTAATAATGATCTGATTATCAGCTTCTTTTTATCCGGAGTAATTTTAAGGTCAAGAGCACCTTCCAGAACAATCATTATTAATCCAATAACTCCCAATAATTCAAGAACAGTCCTTGGAACCAGAAAGCTCATTTGATATTGGTCTCCAACGACTTTCAAGATCATCCCACAAACAATTAACAAAATTACAGACGGTACTTTCAAACGGTCTGAAATGATATTAAAAATGTATGATATGATCGTTACGATACATAAAACAATTAAAATATGGTAAGTATCTAAAATCATTTGATGGTTGAGTTGAAAAAAATCAGAAAATTTAACACGCTCCTCTTGTGCCAAAATAAGGAAAGTATCAGGTCAGGAGTAACTACTCAACAAAAATGTTGCCTAAAGCATACATTTCTTTAAACAACCACTGGATAAATTACTTTTTTTGAAAACGGAGTTTTTCGGGAAGCGAGTCGAGGGCAAAATAATGATGGTCAACAATTTTCCCTTTTACATTCACAATCCTGAATCCTGAACTGTCGGCTCCAAGAGGTCTTCCAACAGGCCCGGTAGTAATCATTTCCAAATCACCTGCTTTTCCATACGAATTACGATGATAATGGCCGGCAAAAACCTGCTTTACACCATACTGCTTAAGTAATTCAAGATATATTTTGCGACGTTCTGTATTAATATTGAAATACTCATCAGGTTCATTTGGGTCTTTCAGAAACAGTGAATGGTGCATAAATACCATGATATTTTTTGCTCCTGAATTTCTAGCAAGTTCCAAATTAGTTCTCAACCAGCTTTCCTGTGCTGCGGCCTCGGCAGGTGCCAGTGAAGGGTCTTTGATTAATGATGAATTAATTATTATACCAACCATATTACCAAAACGGAAAGTATAGCGATCCTCGCCAAAATGCTTTTTATAAAGTTCAAGGCTGGCAGGAGTTGGAACATTTTCGACATCATGATTGCCGGAAACGCTGTACAATTTAATTGAGGGATCCAGTTTAGCCGCTATCCGCTTATATTCTGCAATCTGTGCAAGATTACCGGGCTTATTTACCAGATCACCGCATATCATTACAAAAGCAGGTTTTAAGCGGTTTGACTCAGCAATTGCCTTTTCCATATTGACAGTTTCCCTGCTGAATTCCTTATTGGCATTAAAGAAACCAAATTGGGTATCTGCCATTTGAAAAAATGTATAGGGCTTTGATGAGCATCCTGCTATCATTAACAATAATAGGATTGCAATTGTAAGTCCGGGATAAAAAGATCTTTTCATTTGTTAAATATCTCCATACAATATGACTAAGCAAAACATTTATATAATCATTACGTTAAATTTATGCTAAAAAACAAGATGAAAGGCTCGGAAATACCTCTGATTGTAATGAAATTAATAATCATCTGAAATAGAATCTGTAAGCACAGCAATAATTAGGCATTTATTTCTGTTGACCTTAATTTCTTATCTTGCACCTGCTAAACAAAACAAGATAAAAATGAATGAAGTATATATAATCTCAGCAGTAAGAACTCCGATAGGGAGTTTCGGCGGCTCACTTTCCAGCCTTTCTGCAAGCGCTTTGGGCGCTGCTGCAATCAAAGCTGCGGTTGAACGAGCGGGCATTGCCCCTGCACAAGTGCAGGAGGTATTTATGGGAAATGTGTTATCCGCAAATATCGGACAGGCACCTGCAACTCAGGCCGCAAAGTTTGCCGGTTTACCGGATATTCCGGCAACTACCATTAACAAAGTTTGTGCATCAGGAACCAAAGCCATCATATTCGCCGCTCAGAGCGTTGCTCTTGGTGAGAACGACATTGTAATTGCAGGGGGGATGGAAAGCATGAGTAATGTCCCTTATTACCTGGATAAGGCGAGGAATGGCTATCGTCTGGGTAACGGACAAATCATTGACGGACTGGTAAAGGATGGCCTCTGGGATGTTTATAATGATTATCACATGGGTTCTGCTGCTGAATTATGTGCCGCAGAATGTAATATCAGTCGCGAAGATCAGGATGCTTTCGCAATAGAATCCTATAAACGATCACAATCAGCGCAAGCCAACAGCAAATTTAAAAATGAGATCTTACCTGTTGAAATAAAGGACCGAAAAGGGGAAATAAGCCTGATTGAGCATGATGAAGAGATTAATGCAGTTAAATTCGATAAAATTTCTTCGCTTAAGCCTGTATTTAAAAAGGATGGTACCGTAACGGCTGCAAACGCGTCTACTCTGAACGATGGTGCGGCAGCTCTGGTACTCATGAGTAAAGCAAAGGCCGATGAATTGGGACTTAAGCCCTTAGCTAGAATTATATCCTATGCAGATGCCCAGCAGGCCCCCGAATGGTTTACAACAACTCCATCGAAAGCAATTCCAAAAGCTCTGGAGCGCGCCGGAATCAAAGCTTCTGATGTAGATTTTTATGAGATCAATGAAGCATTCTCAGTGGTTTCAGTAGCAAATAACAGAATACTCGGTCTTGACCCTGCAAAGGTGAATGTAAATGGCGGAGCAGTTTCCATGGGACACCCGCTTGGAGCTTCAGGAGCCCGCATTGTGGTTACACTGTTGAATGTGCTTAAACAAAATGGCGGAAAGATAGGGGTCGCAGGAATTTGTAACGGTGGCGGTGGCGCAAGTGCCATCATCATTGAAAATATGCAATAGAAGGTAATGAGGCAATCATTTTTAGTTTTCAGTTTGGTCCTATTGCTTCTGACAAATGCCGCAGCACAGCATTCAGACAGCAATAAAAATCAACAGATCATGCTGGAGCTTCAGGATAGTCTGCAGGCACTCAGTTTCAAAATGATCAATGACAGCATTGAACCCGGGCGTTATAATGCCAGCTATAAATTCATTAAAACACTGGTATCTGCACTTAAAACGCCGTATTCATTCAATTTTCCATTCGATTCTCTCAAAGCCATTTCTATTCAGTCGCCTCCGGATAAGCAGTTCAGAATATTCAGCTGGCATGTAATGAATGATGATGGAAGCTATCGCTATTATGGCACGATCCAAATGAATAGACCCAACGGGAAACTGGAAATGTTCCCTTTGGTTGACTATACTCCTGCCATCAGGAATGCTGCAGACACAATCACCACCAACGAACGATGGTACGGAGCTCAGTATTATCGGATCATTTCTGTTCTGAATAATGTTCAATCCCCCTATTATATATTACTTGGATGGAAGGGAAATACGGTGAAATCTACCAAAAAAGTGATTGAAATCCTTCATTTCAAAGATGGAAAAGCATATTTTGGAATGTCGGTGTTTGAAGGAGATAAAGAAAATCCAGGCAAAAAACGTGCTGTTTTTGAATATGACAGACGGGCATCCATGATTCTAAATTATGAACCGTCCATCGGGACTATCGTTTTTGACCACCTTGCTCCTCCCGACCCTAAATTGAAAGGGAAGTTTGAACTTTACGGACCCGATTTCTCTTACGATGGGTACAAGCTTGTAAACGGCAAATGGAAATTTGTTCAGGATCTGGAGCTGAAAAATACTCCCACTGAGAAGGATGAAAATTTCAATGATCCGAAGAAAATGAAGGGTAATTAGTTATACGTTTTAAGTTAGCAGTGTGTTAAAATTCAGTTTATAATCGGTCAGGGCTATTCAGACATGCACAAACTGTTAACTGTTAACTGACAACAATCAACTATGGTGATACCGCCTGCATCATCAATCCACAGAGATAAGCACCATAAGTGCCGATCACATAGCCAAAAACTGCAAGCAATACTCCTACCGGTGCCAGTGAAGGATGAAATGCGCTGGCAATAACCGGTGCCGATGCCGGTCCGCCGATATTAGCCATACTGCCTACTGCCATAAAAAAGAACGGTGTTTTGGTAAGTCTGGCAACAATGATCAGAACAATTGCATGGATCAGAATCCAGACAAGACCCACAAGCAAAATTCCAGGGCTATTGAAAATTGCCATTACATTCATTTGCATACCAATTGTAGCAATCAGAACATATAATAAAACACTGCCTATCCGGGACGCTCCCGCTCCTTCCAGATTCCTGAGTTTTGTAAAAGACAAGAGCATACCCAGAGTGGTAGCAATGATCACCAGCCAGAAAAAACTAGATGTCAGACTGAATGCGCTTAGATAAGGAGCATTTAACGTAACCCATGGAGCGATCGTATCAGCTCCAAGATGGGCAATCCCTGTAATTCCGAATCCGACGCCGATGATCATGATTATATCTTCCATTTTAGGAATTCTCATGATACTTAGCTGATAGGCTTCAATCTTATCTTTAATTTCTGTAACCGACTGATCATCTGCTTTTAAAAATTGATTGACTTTAACATTCTTTCCTGCTCCATATAATAAAAGAGCCATCCATGCATAACTCACAAATACATCCAGTGCCACCATTGCCGAAAATAGATCTGCACTTGGTTTAAATATCTCATACATAGCCGCTTGATTGGCTCCGCCACCTATCCAGGTACCGGCAACTGTACTCAACCCTCTCCAAACTTCATTCGCACCTTCTCCGCCAACAATCTCAGGTGCAAATATGGAAACGATTAAAATGGCCAATGGTCCGCCAATCATAATACTGATCGATGCAGTAATGAACATGAGCCCTGCTTTTTTACGTAATTTCCATATCTCCCTCAGATCAAGGCTTAGGGTAAATAAAACCAGACTTGCAGGCAACAAATACCTGGAAGCCATGGTATATAGCACAGAGCTCGTACCGGAAATAACGCCTGAAGAGTTTAATAATCCCGGCAGGAAATAACAAAGCAGGATTGGGGGAATTACAGTGTATAGTTTTTTGAAAAATGGAAGTTCACTTTGAGAAGACCAGAAGACCAATCCCAGAATACCCATTAATATTCCCAATACAACAGCATCATTCGTAATTAGTGGAATTTCTTTAATCATTAAAGGGAATTTTATTTAGTACAATTAATATAAGTCGGCAATTTTAGTAAATTTTAATTATAATTGAACTTTTTACTCCTTTTTAACCAATAAAGAGTAAGACCTTATCCAATTATAAATTCTAAAAAATCAATTATTTGTATTAAAATGTATGGAAATACAACAAAAACAGCTTTTTGGACATCCCAGGGGATTATACATACTATTTCTTACAGAAATGTGGGAAAGATTCAGCTTTTATGGAATGAGAGCCCTGCTCGTACTATTTCTTGTATCATCGGTAAATGGTGAAAATCCCGGTTTTGGATGGACAAGCAGTGAAGCATTAAAGCTGTACGGAATTTATACTTTCCTTGTCTATTTATCTTCCATTCCCGGTGGAATCCTTGCAGATAAACTCATCGGGCAAAAAAAGGCAGTCGTCCTTGGCGGTTTACTGCTGGTAGCAGGGCACAGTATTCTTGCATTTCAATCGTTAATTACCTTTTATATCGGATTAGCACTGATCATTGCAGGTGTAGGATGTTTAAAACCTAATATTTCGACCATGGTTGGTGGTCTATACCCAAAAGGTGATGACCGTCGTGACAAGGGATTTACAATTTTCTATATAGGTATAAATACCGGAGCCTTTGTAGCG
>JBAZCD010000187.1:0-6083 GCA_041671205.1 Pedobacter sp. | reverse complement strand
AGCAGAAGCCGGATTTTCTTTCCCTTGCAATACAAACACTCAAATCCGGGCTTCGGTTTTACGCATAGATCCTCAGGGAAACAATAGCAAAAACGGGAAGTATGGCATCCCTTCAATCAATCCATTTACCAAAGACAATGATGATAAAACCCTTGGAGAGGTATATGCGAGGGGTTTCCGCAATCCAAACAGAGTAGCCTGGACACCCGAAGGAAGGATGCTGATTTCTGATATCGGTTTAAACAGTATTGAAGAATTAAATCTGATTCTGGCGGGAGCTGATTATGGCTGGCCACAGCGGGAAGGAACATTTTTCCTGAATAATAAAGGCAAAATGAATAAGGTATATGCCTTACAGCCCGATGAATCTAACTTTAAATTTGTATATCCCCTTGCTCAATTTGATCACGACGAGGGGAATGCAATATCCGGAGGTTATGTTTATGAAGGCAAAATCGAACAGCTAAAGAATAAGTATATTTTTGGAGATGTGGCCACAGGAAGGGTATTTTATATTGAAAATGAGGCAATTGCATCAGAAAAACCGGCAGAAATTTTAGAATTTGACTTAGTATTTAATGGAGTTCCTTCTACTTTAAAAGATATCACCCTTAATCGCAGAAGCGACCTTCGTTTTGGGTTAGGGACAAATAAACAATTTTATCTTTTTACTAAAACTGATGGGAAAATCTGGAAAGTGGCGGGATGTAAGTGATCAGGATAGTCTTCTTTTGTATTCAGGGAATTAAGCTGAAAAATTAAACACCTGATAAAAAGCTTCATAATTTTCCGCGATGAATACAAAAACTCTCTGAAAAACAGAGGGATTTTACTTTTTGTAACCTGAGTTTGATCCTTGTTTTCCGGCTATGCTTTCAAGTGACCGATCTTAGGTTCTATAGCGGCTGCCGGAATAAATACTTGTCCTCTGCTAAAGTATTGGTAATACCCATTCTCTGACTATTGTTCCACAACGCTTTCATCACTCAGGTTACGAATGTGCTTCAACAGGATTAATGCCACCATCAGCCGAACGGATTTAGCCGGTCGGCCAAAATCTTCCCTATAGTGTTTCTTGAAACTTTCTTCAAACAGCTGTCAGTTAATCTGATCAGCTAAAATATACAAAGGATGTTTAGTGGATAACTGTTCTTTCAAACCGGGCTGTAAAAAACTTAACTGGGTGCTATTTATTGGTTTACTAAGCATAATTATCTGCAAGATTCTGATACTAAGATCATCAAAACTTGCAGATTAAACTATCATTTTTTATAAAAAAATATTGATAATCAAATACTTATACCATTTTTAAGGATTGACTAACTAAAGAAGTTGACTTTTGTTTTTTCAGGTAAATCGAATCTCAAATAAAACCAAATATTATTAATATTTTGCTCCCAACCTAAGGCCAAGGGTTGCAGAATAGGTACGTCCATCAGAAGACCAGATACCAGGTCCCGGATAAAATTGAGGCCTTTTGGTAAAGTATTTTTTATCAAAAATGTTGTTTATGTTCAGTCTAACCTGTAAGCGGGGAGAAAGATTAATCTTACTATTAAAATCAAACAGATGATAAGAAGGTACTAAGCCTGCAGACCCGGTAGCGGAAGGCGTAATAGTATTGAAGGCATCGGCAAATGTTTCTGCAGTATAACTGTGCAAAGCACTTAAACTAATTCTGTTAAGTTTAAATGTCACTCCATTTCTGCTTTGCCATGCCGGAACACTTTCCACTTTATTCCCATCAATAGAAATGTTTATGTTCCCGGAGCGAAGTGTTGCAGTGCTATAAACACCATTCATATAAGCTGTAGCGGTGAAAAGCGAAAGACTGGACTCTGTTCCTAACGGGAATTCTGCCTGAGTGAATAATTCCAATCCCTTAGTCATTGAATTACCAATATTTGTTTTAAAGATAATTTCTTCACCGGCAATGTTAGTTTGGGCCAGCGTACCCAGACGGTTCCTGTATAATAATTGAAAATAGCTTACATCCCAGTTCAGAAACTTCCAGTCACCCCGAACACCAGCTTCCAGATTATACCCCTCCGCATCTTTTAAATTCTTGTCGGCCACTTCATAAACAGAGGTGGGTATAATATCTTTAAATATCACGGGACGGTAAGCCTGCGACCAGCCCGCATACATATTTATGTCCTTAATTAAATTGTATTGGGCATTTACACCAAACAAAGGAAACTGATGCTTTATACTATTTGGGATTGCATTGTCCGGATAGTTATTGATTATTCCGGTCATACGTGTTTCACCAAGCTCAACCCTGACACCTGTATTTATTGAAAGTTCCGGAAGCAGAGACCATCTGTTCTCAGCAAAAAAAGCAACATTACCGGTTTTAAAATGCATGTCTCTTCCCCACCCCGCTGTTACCAGCGAAAGATCATAGTCAGAACCAGTAGTTCCTTTCCCTAATTGCTGGCGATGCAGGTCATTGTTGAGATACTGAATGCCTGCAGCCAGGTTACTTGTCAAATTAAATAATGAATATGAATGGAGTAAACGAAGTTCGCTTGTGTAACTGTTGAAGTGGTCTATATCTACCTGCCTGTTTGCATACTCCTTTGTCATGGGATCAATGAGATCCTGGGTAGTGGTAGGTTTATCGAACAGGACACTGTTACGTGCACCCAGAATTGCTGATGTTGTTAATCTTAATTGAGTTTTTCTGCCTGCTTTCCAGTCAAGGCTAACAGAGGGGACATTAATTTCCGGATTATAATAGTTCCTTGAACGTGTTGAAGATCGTGGATCTGCCCGGAACATATTATCTGTAAGCGGACCTGCTAAATGAATGGTAAAGTTAGAACGGGTCCATTCGGCTTTAATTAACAAATTTGAATGCAATTGATAAAACAAGGATATATTTTGTGCATCATATCTGGAATCGCTGTTTTTACGATAACCTTGTATATCCTTATTATTAAACCATGCATAGTATTTAAATTTTCCTTTTGTTCCACTGATAGAATTGAATGTGCTTAACAATCCATAAGAACCGGTAGTATTAATACTTTCAAATGTAAAGACCCTGGCCGAATCAGGTTCTTTACTCACATAATTCAACATTCCTCCAAATTGTCCACCATATTGAAGCGAGCCTGTCCCTCTTACCAGTTCTATTCTGTCAACTGCTTCAAGCGGAATATTGTAATGACTTGCAGGATAACCATACATATCAGAATTAGTAAGAATTCCATCCTTACGGATATTAAATTCCCAACCCCGATGCGGATCAAGACCACGTGCAGATATATTTATTTGGTTGCCGGTACCATCCATATCATAAACAAATACTCCCGGAATTTTGGCAAAAATTTGTCGGCCATATTTTTCTGTGACAGCGGCATCATGTGTATTAAGATCAATTACTTCATTCTTTTTCCCTGAGTAAATAAAAGTTCCTTTTACAGAATCCATCCTTGAAATATCTCTTTGTTTACGAATACCTTTTATAATTATTTCATTGAGTGTTTTGGAAGAATCAGGGAGTGTTTGAGTAAAGACAGTAAAGCTTATAAGAGTAAAAATGGCAGTACAAATGATTCTCATTACAAAAAAGATATAAGAAACGATGTGAGAATTAATGTATAAAAATAACCAATTTTATGTATCCGGGAGTGGTGAAATTCCATTATTTGACAGTTATATTTCATTATAGTATAACAGGGGAGCTTAACATTCCTTTTCTGCTGTCTGTTCACTTCAGCTAAGCAGGCATTTTATACCTGTTTTAATAAAAATTGGAACCTGTATAAATTATTGAGATGTCCAGCCTCCATCCACTGCCATCGCATGTCCGGTAACAAAGGAAGCCTCATCCGAACACATCCATACAACCGCATTAGCCACCTCTTCGGGTTGCCCAAATCGCCCAATGGGTTCCAGACCTGTAAACTGCTCTTCCGCCTCTTTTTTGTTGCCGGTAAGCCGGTCAATCATTGGCGTTTTTATTACTCCCGGGCAAACGGCATTCACCCTGATTCCGAGTTTAGCACATTCCAATGCGGCTGTTTTTGTTAATCCGATTATACCATGTTTGGATGCCACATAAGCAGGTAATCCGGGGAATCCAACCAGTCCGGCAACGGAAGCTGTATTAACGATAACACCTTTGTTTTGTTTGAGCATTTCAGGGATTTCGTATTTCATGCAGAGCCAGATTCCTTTCAGATTTACTCCAATGGTTTTGTCCCAGTTCTCTTCTGAACAATCCTGCACAGGAGTCAATGTTCCTTCTATCCCCGCGTTGTTATATGCGTAGTCTAAACGCCCGAAAGTAGCAATGGTCTTTTCAATCATTGCTTTTACGTCGGCAGCTTTTGATACGTCACATTTGACAAAAATCGCTTCACCTCCAAAAGCTTCGATAAGATTAATCGTTTCGTAGTCTTTTACCCAATCTGCAATTACAACCTTAGCGCCTTTTTTCGCGAAAGCAATGGCAGTCGCTCTGCCGATTCCGAAAGAGCCACCTGTTACAAGGGCTACTTTATTTTTGAATGGTGTTTCCATAAATTAATTATTTTAAATTAAATCTAAGGTATCTTAATGTTAGTTATGCAAAAAAGGTCATCATTTAAAGAGGACGGATGAGTATCCGGGACCAGGAATCATTCCATCTATTGGGCGCAGTTTCTATCTCGGAGTGGGTACCAAATTTTAGATAAACATACAGCGCTTTTGAGTTGGTTTTACTTTAACCAGTTGTTTTCATACAGGAAGAAATACCTGCTCATGAAAATTTTAAATAATCAGATAAAATGCAACTGGGCAGCAGTGCGAATCAACAAAGCGGTATTCTTTGCATCAAATTTTGCCAGCAGGTTTTTACGGTGGGAATCAACAGTTGTTGTGCTGATAAAAAGCTTTTGTGCAATTTCATTGTTGGTCATTCCATCTGCAATCAGCTCCAGTACTTCTTTTTCGCGCCTTGTAATAACAGGTATTTCAGACTTTACATACTCGCGTAATGATGATGCAGCCTCATCGCTTAAATAGGTTTTTCCTATTGCAACAGCTTGTATGGCTTCCATCAATTCTTCCTGTGTAGCATTTTTCAATACATAACCCGAAGCTCCGTTAGCCATCATTTTTTGGATGAAACTCTGCTGGTTAAATGTACTCAGCCCAATTACAAATACAGAAGGATATTTTTCTTTTACTTCTTTGCACAACTCAATACCACTTTTACCGGGTAGGCTAATATCCATCAGGATAACATCAGGCAATTGTTTCTTCAAAAAAGCAAGGCAAGAATCCGCATTGGATGCATGGCCAATCCAGTCAATACTTTTTTCGCTTTGCAGTAAAGAGCGGATGCCTTCTATCACCATATAGTGATCATCTGTAATGAAAACTTTAATGGTCATTATATGATAAGTTCAATTAATACGGATGTTCCCTTGCCGGGTTCTGAATTTACATCTAATTTTCCTTTTAGAAAATCAATCCGGTTCTGAATATTTGTCCAGCCTATCCCCTCTGTTCGCTTAATGATGGACGTATCAAAACCTCTTCCATCATCTTCCACTGTAACCGTGAGCTGATGATCTGATTTTGTAACCTGCACAATAGCGGTTTTTGCAGCAGCATGTTTCATGGCATTATTGATCAGCTCCTGAACAATACGGTAAATGGTTATAGCAGTTGTTTGTTCAAATGTTGCATCTTCAAGCCCTATTGATTGATAGGAAACCTGCAATGCCCCCGATTTATTTATATCATTGCAAAAATCTTTCAGGGCCGTATCCAATCCAAATTTCACCAATGCCTCGGGCATCATATTATGAGCCACACGGCGCATCTCTTTGATGGAACTGTCCAGCATATCCATGCTACGTTCAAAAGCCTGATGGTTTTCAGGCGTCATGATTAAATTTCCTTTCATATTATTAAATGAATATTTTATTCCTGACAGCATTCCTCCCAAACCGTCGTGTAAATCTTTTGCTATTCTTGTTCTTTCCTGTTCTTCGCCTTTTAGTACTGCTTCGGTGGCGGTGAGTTGCTTTTCCGTTTCCAGTTCATTGATGCGTTGCTGCTGGAGTTTTTGTTTGTGTTTG
>JBAZCD010000186.1:3769-6177 GCA_041671205.1 Pedobacter sp. | reverse complement strand
TAGCCAACGAAAAGCGGGCAGAAACTAAAGAGCTTGTTCCAGAGCTTTTAAAGCTTCCTCATCCCTGTTTTCTAAACACAACTGTTTAAGCTGCTCTTTCAGATCCTTTACTATGGCATCATAATTTTTCTTACCATAAAGATTATTCATCTCTGATGGATCTTTCTGTAGATCATAGAGTTCCCAGAAATTTTTGTGATCATAAAAGCGGATCAGTTTATACCGGCTTGTACGTATTCCGAAATGTTTAAGCACGCTGTGTTCGCCCGGAAATTCATAGAAGTGGTAATAGGCTGATTTTCTGATACTGGCTTTTTTGTCCCTGAACAGCGGCATCATTGATCTGCCCTGAATCTCTTTCGGAATATTTATTCCTGCAGCATCTAAAAAGGTAGGAGCAAAATCAACATTTGAAATCAATTGGTTTGAAACGATGCCTGGTTTTATTGTTCCCGGATACCGGATGATCAATGGTGTGCGCATCGATTCTTCGTACATAAAACGTTTGTCGAACCATCCATGTTCACCCATATAAAATCCCTGATCGGAAGTATAAACTACAATAGTGTTTTTTGTAAGATCGTTCTTATCAAGATAGGACAGTATTTTGCCAATATTTCGGTCAAGTGAAAGGGTTGTACTGTAGTAATCTTTCATGTACCGCTGATATTTCCACTCAGTTAATGCCCTTCCTGTCAGCTTTTGTTTCAGAAAATCTTCGTCTATCTTATCGTAATATGCGTTCCACTTCTTTCTCTGTTCCGGATTCATTCTCGCCAGAAAAGAAGATGCAAGCCTGTCAGGATCGCTTTTCATTTTGAGATCATATCCCAGTTTCATTGTCTTTTCAATTGACATATCCTGCATTCCGGCTGCCATGCGGTTTTCATACTGATCATAAAAATTCTTTGGCAGAGGGAAATTTACCTTGTCAAACTTGCCGAGATCAGCAAGATCCGGCATCCAGGTGCGGTGAGGAGCTTTTTCGCCGACTACCACAAAGAAAGGTTTGGATTCGTCACGTTTATCCAGCCAGTTTATGGTCAGGTCGGTTATAACATCAGTTGCATAGCCTTGTTTTCGGGTGGTATCACCCTGCATATTAATCAGATCCGGATTGTAATATTGTCCCTGTCCCGGTAATATATTCCAGTAGCTGAATCCCTGGGGATATGAAACCAGGTGCCATTTCCCGATCCAGGCAGTTTGAAACCCGGATTGTTTTAGTCTTGCGGGAAATACATCCTGTGAAGCATCAAAGGTGTCGTGGTTATCACGCATACCATTGGCGTGACTGTATTTACCGGTGAGTAAGACTGCCCGGCTCGGACCGCAGATCGAATTTGCAACAAAGGCCCTTTTAAACAGGGCTCCTTCTTTGGCTAAACGATCAATGTTGGGAGTTGCCCCATACTTCGAACCATAGGCTCCAATTGTTGAAATGGCATGGTCGTCTGTTAGAATGATGATAATATTTGGCCTGGAGTTTTGCTGGGCAAAACCTTTAAATCCCAAAAGTATCAGGATCAGAACAACTGTAAAAACTTTCCTCATGCTTTTCTGATCAGCAAAAGCTTAGAATTTCCATCTGACAAAAGCTTCCATAGCTTCATATTCGGCCAGGCCAAGTTTGTCATATGCTTTAGCAGTTTCACGGGTTCGGTCTTCAGCACGAACCCAGAACTCCCTGGCATCATCCCCCGGAAATACAGGTCTGTCTTTTTGCGACTGATGTTTAAAAATGGCAAAGCGTTTCCGTTCTACTTCCTGTGGTGAAAGCGGAACGGCCATCTGGATCTCATGCGTTTCAAACTCATGCCATGCACCCCGGTACAGCCATAGCCAGCAATCTTTTACCCAATCTTTATCTTTCAGGCGTGCAAGTGCCTGAATAATGATATCAAAACATACTTTGTGGGTACCATGAGGATCTGCAAAATCGCCCGCGGCAAAGATCTGGTGCGGCTTTACTTTGTCCAGTAATTCCATTGTTATCCGGATATCATCTTCATTCACCGGACTTCTCTGAGTTTTCCCCCTGTCGTAGAAAGGCAGGGACATAAAATGGATCTGATCATCCCGAAGCCCTGCAAAACGGGCGCCGCTGATCGCTTCTCCTTTACGGATCAATCCTTTCAGTGTTTGAATTTCTTTTATGTCGACCTGGTTTGGCTGTTTGCTATCCAGGAATTTTCGCATCGAAAAATAAAGCTCATCAAGTTTTTCGCCATCGATATTCATAGCCTTGTTAAAATCACGTGCAAATTCAACAAAACGAAGTGCATCATCATCCCAAACTGCGGTGTTTCCAGATGTCTGGTAAGCCACATGTACATCATGACCCTGATCAACGAGGCGGATAAATGTTCCACCCATCGAAATTACATCGTCATCCGGATGAGGAGAGA
>JBAZCD010000186.1:0-3759 GCA_041671205.1 Pedobacter sp. | reverse complement strand
TGTCTGGGGTAGCACGTTCAGGTCTCTGGGAGTCATCAGCGTTTCCTTTTCCACCCGGCCAGCCGGTGATCGTATGCTGAAGCTTATTGAATATGTGGATATTGATATTATAAACCGGCCCCTTTTCTGTAGCCAGCTGAGCCATGCCATGGTTGTTATAATCCTCCTCTGTAAGTTTTAAAATAGGTTTTTCCAGGGTATTTGCAAGCCAAACGACCGCTTTTTTGATCATTGGATCATCCCATATACAGTCTTTTACAAGCCATGGGGTGTCGAAGCGGGTAAGATCTGAAGCTGCGTCCTGATCTAGAACGAATTCTACATTCTCTGATAGCTGGAGATAGGTTGCCGGAACTTCGGAAGATATCTCTCCTTCAACCGCCTTTTTTATAATGGAGGCTTTTTTCAGGCTCCACGCCATCAGAATGATCTCGCGGGCTTTGAAAATCGTACCTATTCCCATAGTTATCGCCTTGGTCGGTACATTCTCTTTGCCTCCAAAATCACGTGAAGCATCCCGACGGGTAAGATCATCAAGTGTTACCAGCCTGGTCCCTGAGTTGGGTGCAGAACCCGGTTCATTAAAGCCAATGTGCCCGGTACGGCCAATACCCAGAATTTGGAGGTCAAGTCCGCCAAGCGCAGTGATCTTCTTTTCATATTCCAAACAAAACGAATGAATTGTTTCGAGTGTCAATGTACCATCAGGGATATGAACCTTAGCCATGTCGATATCAATATGGTTGAAGAGATTTTCCTTCATGAAAGTCACATAACTCTGTGGAGAGGTAGGCTTCATTGGGAAATATTCATCAAGATTAAAGGTGATTACATTTTTGAAGCTAAGACTCTCTTCTTTGTGGATGCGTACCAGTTCTCTGTAAACTCCGATCGGTGTTGCACCTGTAGCCAATCCGAGAATTACATTTTCACCATTTTTTTGTTTACCTGCAATCAGATCAGTGATCCGGCGTGCTACCTTTTTAGAGGCAATGTCTTCATTTGGATAAACAGTAACCGGGAGTTTTTCGAAGCGGGTTTCTTCAAGTAAATTTAATCTTGCCATGGGAGGGTCAGACTTTTTTAGGTAAGACGCAAATATAATTACAATAATTTTAAGCGGGGTAACTGTCAAAAAAATTATGAACGACTCATATACTTTGTTTGATAGTGTATAACCCTTTACTTCATTTAGATTTTACTGAGTTTATGGCAGCAATAACTTCTAAATGATAACAAATAGAAAAATGAGCCTGCTTTACCAAGCCGTTTTTTTGCCCAATTTTTTTTGTTTTCTGATACAATTTTTCTAAATATTTATGCAGTTTTTTTCATGTTTTTATAAAATCTGCCGATTTTATAAGGATTTTGAATACATTTTTCTTCAAAAATAGGCATATTTTGGACACTATGTGTTTAAACATGCAAAAATATGCATAGTTTTTGTAAACTATTATTTTACAATGACTCATTATTTTCATCATGATAAATAATATAAAAAATTGCCTTTAAGCTTAATATACATATTATTTTCAATAATAATGGTGTACTTATTACACTATTAAATCTAAACGAAAATAGACTTTTTATTACTGATTATTCAAAATATTGGTCGGAATAGTTGCGTATTTGTGCAAATTATCCAAACTTAGACCCTCGAATTCTGTGATTAGAAAAAATTGCAGTTATGTAATTGACCAACTATTAAATAAAAAAAACTGACCTATGAAAAAAGCATTACTCATGTTGTTTTTAGGCATTTTTGTATTGGTAACCAATGTTTCGGCGCAAGAAAAAGTTGTGACCGGACATGTTACTGATAATGATGGCCTTAACTTACCCGGTGTATCCGTTCGGATCAAAGGGACAAAAATCGGGGTTTCCACAGATCTGGATGGAAAATATTCCATCAGAGCAAATCCGGGAGCCGTAATACTTTTCAGCTTTATTGGTACAATTTCTGAGGAACGTACGGTGGGCGCTGAAAGCGTAATTAATGTTTCACTTCAATCTGATTCCAAATCACTCAGCGAAGTGGTAGTTGTAGGTTATGGTACTCAGAAAAAAAGCAATCTGACGGGTGCTGTTTCTACGATTGATGTAAAAAAGACTTTAGAAGGAAGGCCAATTGCGGATGCCGGAAGAGCTTTGCAAGGTGCAGCAGCAGGCTTAAGTGTTACAATCCCAAGTGGAGAAGTTGGGTCTGATCCTATTATGAAGATCAGGGGTCAGATAGGTTCTATATACGGAGGTTCTTCTCCATTGATCCTTTTGGATAATGTTGAAATTCCAAGTATTACTCTGGTCAATTCGAGTGATATAGAATCAATAACCATATTAAAGGATGCTGCAGCTTCGTCTATTTATGGTTCAAAGGGTGCATTCGGTGTAATATTAATAACTACTAAAAAAGGCACGGGTTTAGAAAAACCTCAGGTTACTTATTCAAGCAATCTGTCATTTCAGGATCCATGGAAGGAACTTGAGATGGGCCGGGTCAATGCCCTCAGGTATACTGTAGATGCATTTGAACGTGTTGGTGGAACCGTTGCAGGGGCATTTTATATAACAAGTCGTGAGAGCTATGAAAAGGCCGTTGAATGGGACAAGAAATATGGCGGAATTATAGGACCGAATGATCCAACAGTATATGGCAGAGACTGGTATTATGATGCGGCAAGAAACTACAAGCTTGGTGTAAGAACTTACGATCCGTATAAAACAATGGTAAAAGAATGGGCGCCTACCCAATTGCATAACTTATCAATTGGAGGTTCATCCGGTAAGACATCTTACAACCTTGGTTTAGCGGCTCTTGACCAGAGCGGTATGATGAAAGCGGCAAAGGTGGATCAGTTTACGCGCTACAATGCTTCTTTGAGATTGACCAGTGAAATTAACAAATATTTCACAGCCCGTGCCGGAGCGATATATTCAAGAAAAAATAAAGAATATCCATATGTTACAAGTTCTACTACAGCCGATCCATGGTTGTATATGTACAGATGGAGTTCTCTTTATCCTTATGGAAATGCTGATTCCGGAGAGCCGATCAGAAGCCCGGCGAGCGAAGCCGCTGCAGCCAATACTGCAAATATTCTCCAAAACTATTTGAATTTAAACCTCGGAGGAACATTTAATATTAATAAATCCTGGACTGCTGATTTTGATTATTCTTTCTCAAATCAGGAAGGAAGATCCAGACGCCCCGGTACAAAATATACTGGAAGGAATTCATGGGTGGCCCCGATAGCAAGAGTAGATGCTGCCGGAGCGCCTGTATTTGTTAATGCTGAAGGAGCGGTAGTTCCATCTACCACTGCAGGGGCTATACGTGTCTACGATCTTCCTCTTTCAACTTATACCTCTCCCGGTGCTAATCCTGACCATTTGTATAAGGATGCAGAAAATTTTTATCGCCATACAATCAATGCTTACACTACGTATAATTTAAGTTTAAAGGAGCAACATCAATTTAAATTCATTGCGGGTCTGAACCGGGTCACCGATAATACAGCAGATCAGTTCACACAAATAACCAATCTGTCTGATCTGACTAATCCGCAATTTGGCAATGCCATAGGAACTATAACCGGAGGAGGAAATGAGTATTGGGAAGCGCAGCTTGGTTATTTTGGCCGTATGAACTATGCTTTCAAAAACAAATATCTGTTGGAAGGAAATATCCGGTATGACGGATCGTCAAAATTCCCAACAGATCTGAAGTGGAGATGGTTCCCTTCGTTCTCAGCAGGATGG
>JBAZCD010000185.1:0-6177 GCA_041671205.1 Pedobacter sp. | reverse complement strand
TTGAGTGCAGCAGCACAACCGGCAGTAACCATTCCCCACTGAGCACCTGTCAGTTCAGAAAGCCTCTTTCCTACCGCATCGGCCAGTTCATCCATCTGTACAAAATGTCTTGAAGCTGAATCCATCGCCGCTCTCACCTCCGGAAGTTCAATTGAACCGCCGATAATTGTAAAAGTTCCGCGGCAGTTAATTACCGGCTCAACACCAATCGACTGGAATATTTGCGGCCCCGGAGTAAGCGGACCATCCGGCAATACCGGTGCCATAAGTTCATTTACGGTACTGAAAGCTGATTCAGATGATCCGGCCACAGCTCCAGCCAGCGGCAGAAATGTAAGACCTTTGATCAATTCTCTTCTTTTCATAGATAATAATTAATGCAGGTTTCCCTGAAAGCAAGTTCTTGTAATTTTCAGAAAATTCCAAACCTGACTGTGTAACAATCCGGCACATGTAACACAAACAGAAATTAGCTGGCTTCCCTTGACTAGCAGCTCAACAAACAGAAACATATCAAACTGATTTACAATTAATTAAGTTCAATTCAAAATAAAAACTAATAAATTAGTTGCATAACTAAATATTTAGTTATAGCTTTATGATACCGGTTCGAATCAGGTATTAGTAATTCTATTAAGACATTCAAAAGAAAAAACATGGAGATAAAGGAATTAACAAAAGCAGAAGAGCAGATCATGCAGGTTCTGTGGGATCTGAAAAAAGGATTCGTAAAAGATGTGGTAGATCAGCTTCCGGAACCGAAGCCGGCCTACAATACCGTTTCAACGATTATCCGCATTCTGGAGACCAAGGGCTTTATAGATCATGAAGCCTTCGGGAAAAGTCACAGGTATTTCCCCCTCATTGGAATTGAAGAATATAAAAGCTTTGCAACCGAAAAACTGCTGAGCGGATATTTCGACAATTCAGTTGAGAATATGTTTTCCTTCTTTGTCAAAGAGAAGAAGCTCGATCTGAAAGAAGCAGATGAGATATTAAAACTGATTGAAAAACTAAAAAACAAGTAAAATGAACATCCTGAATTATCTTTTACAGACAAACCTGTATCTGATCCTGTTCATGGGATTTTATACATTAGTTTTAAGGAATGAGACCTTCTTCAGACAGAACCGTTTCTACCTGAATACGAGTATATTACTATCATTTTTGATTCCATTTATTAATTCTGACTGGTTCAGAGACCTCTTTATAACTCAAAAAGTTAGAGAAGCAGTTCCAGTGCAATTAATTTATGACACGATAATAGTCGGAGTAAACGAAGAAAAGTCCAATTGGAATATTGCAGATATTCTTTTCTGGATCTATGCAAGCGGTGCTGCAATTTTATTCATCAGATTTCTTATCCGGCTTGTTCTGCTCAGATCAAACCTCAAAGTCGAGAAAGGCTCCGCATTTTCCTTTTTCAACTTAATGGTGGTTGACAGAGAACTACCTGAAGCAGGGATTATCATTGATCATGAGAAGGTACATATGCGGCAGTGGCATTCAGCTGATATTCTATTCATTGAGCTTGCCGCAATAATCAACTGGTTTAATCCGGTGATGTATCTCTACAAAAAAGAGATCAGACATGTCCATGAATTCATTGCCGATGAAGAGACCGCATCAAATATGCACAGCAAATCTGACTATGCCCTGCTGCTGTTCAGCAATGTCCTGGGCGTTGACCCAAATCAATTAAGCAATAATTTTTTCAATAAATCATTATTAAAAAGACGTATAATCATGCTAAACAAGAACAAATCACACAGAACCGGACTTTGGAAATATGGCTTTTCTGCCCCTCTTTTTGCTTTAATGCTGATCTTCTCTGCTGCCAGTGTTGCTACTGAAAATAACAACCTGATTGCAGGAGCAGAGAAACTAATAAGTCCATTAAAAACTGATGAACGTCCGTTAGTAGAATCTTCTCCGGAAATATCTGATAAAAAATCAGATAAAAAGATGCTAAAAAACTCTTCTGCAATTAAATCAAAGGTCTCTTCAAGTATTGAAACCACACAAATTTTCAACGCATTATGGAACCATATTCAGAAAAACATACGGTACCCCGCCTCTGCCAGACAGAATAAAATTACCGGCTATGAGATTGTATACTTTAATGTTCATAATGGAAAGATCTCCAATGTAAGAATAGCTAAAGGCTTACAGAGCGATATAGACAATGAGGTTCTGAGAACTTTTAATTTATTCAAAGAATCTGTTCAGGCTGAAGATAGTAATTATTCTATGGCTATTGCTTTTCAGTTAATAGGTGTTGAGTCTAATCTGGGTGTATTACCTGCTACTGGTAAAAATTACTTTTTAGGATCCATTTCTGTTTCGGCAATCGGAGGGCCACAAAAAGCTGAAACAGCTGCCAGTAATTCTTCTTCATCTGAAGTTTTCATTGTAAATAATTTTACAAATGTTGAGGTTCTGCCGGAGTTTCCCGGTGGCATGAAAGGCTGGGGAGAATACCTACAATCAGCTCTTAAGTATCCGGATGAAGCAAGAAAAAACAAGATAACCGGAAGAGTAATATTAAGTTTTATAGTACTAAAAAATGGCAGTATAACAGATATCAAAGTTTTAAGGGGCATCGGTGGCGGAGCTGATGAGGAAGCGGTAAGGGTAGTAAAAGAAAGTCCCAAATGGAAACCGGGTATATTAAAGGGAGAGCCGGTAAATGTCGCTTATACCATGCCAATATTTTTTCAACTAGCTCCGAAAGCAACTGAGGAAAAAACAAACTAAGGTGAGTTGAATGTTATGAGTTGCCAGTTATGGATAAAAATCCATGACTGCAACTTATAGCTATTGACGAAGAGGAATAGGAAATGGGAATAGGGAACAGAGGCCATCCTGACACCTAATACCTAATACCTCACACCTCAAATCAACCTATCCTTTATCACCAGAGTCCCTGCAATCTTATCATGCAGACATTGCTGCTTCTTATCGAAAAAACCCATCATATAACCCAATCCGACGGTAGCAGTACTGATAATTTTGGATAAATTTCTGATCAGCGAACGACTGAAGGCAATGGGTGCCCCCTTCTCGTCGGATACCTTGAGTCCCATTAATATCTTACCCCAGGTTCCCTGTCTTGCTGAGGACTCCATAATGGCACTATAAATAATCTTTGAGACGGGGATGATTGCCAGTCCGGCAAGAGAAACGATGATACGCAATTGCTTCTCATCAATAAACAGCACCACAATTGTAGCAATGACACAATAAATGGCAAAAATAATAAAGTAGTCAATGATTACTGCCAGAAGCCGGACATCCAGCGAAGCGAAATACTGAGGCTCCCGAACATGAGCTTTGATACCCAGAAATGTGCATAACTCAGGAATTTCATGAGCTTCTTTATAATCATCCATCTCCTCCGTCTTCACAAAAGTGCCCGGTTTGATCCCCAGACCTTTCAACTGCTCCGGTGAATGCGGTCCGGTTGGTTTGCCTTCAATAACTACAAAGTACTCTTTCATGTCCTATATGGAAAAGCGGAGGCACCCCGAATTAAATTCGGGGTGCCTCCGGCTATGTTTCCATCAAATATATTTAATACTTTTTAACTTCAAACGAGGACAGGCCGCCTTTCAAACTGATATTGATCTTATTTGCAGCAGTAGCATAATTACTGGTTTCGTAAGTCCCATCAGACTGTTTCATGAAACCTGTAAAGTCTTTGGACGATAAACCACTATCTACCACAATCCGGCACCCTGATGTCGAAGGAACTTCGATCTCAACATTAGCAACTCCGGTCTCAACTGAAACATTCGTCAAAGGCACTTTTGAACCAAGTCTGGCTTCAAAGGATGCAGCTCCACCTTCAAAACTAAGTTTATTAACCTTATATTCTGTCAGATCGAAAATAACCTCTCCTGCTCCCATCTCAACTTTGATGTCCCAAATTGGGTTACGGTTCATCAGAAGCAAAGTATTATTGCTCTCCATCTTATCCAGATTCCAGCTTTGGTGTTTATCACGCATACGGAAGTTCAGGATCTCTACAGAATCGCTTTCACTTTTGGTCAGGGTATATCTCCCAAAGTGCTGCTTAACAACCGCTTCAAACAGGTTTGAAGTTGAATCGCTGAGTCGGTAGCTGGTTGCACCACCCTGGATATTCAAACGAACACTTTTTGTACCATTATAAGGCTCAACAAATGTACTGCTGGTATCCCCGGAACGACTGTACCCATCATCCCAGTTCTCATGTTTAAACCTGGCCCAGCCTCTTTTAGCATGAGGACGGGTTCCCTGATATGCGATCAGAGCAAGAGTAATGATCGTAATAGATCCGATAAGATAAGGTGCATAAATTTTGTTACCAAACCTGCTGAGGAGCATATTTGCACCGATCAGGATGAAGACCACAGGCCAGAAACGCCATACAGCACTCCAGTAAAACTCAATCACATTAAAGTTTTCAAGCAGAAAGATACTTCCTATGAAAATGAGGATCATACCCCATACTATTTTTTCAGTTTTCATGATGACTAGTTTTGTTTTTGTTCAGTCCTTGTATTTTCATCTTCTGCAGTTTCTGCACTGGCCGCAACAGGTTCTGTATCCACTACAGCAGGTTCGTTAAAGCCTTGATTTTTAGTCCAGTCCTCTTTCCACGGTTCCCTTTTTCTCGCACCAGCAAGAGTGAATATCCCCATAATAATTAATATCACCGGCCACAGATTATGAAAATCAACCCAGTTTGGAATAAGATTGAATTCATTAAGAAGAAAAAATGTTCCAAAAAATATAAAGATTGTACCGGCAATCAAACGTCCGCTGCCATTTCCCTTTTTCTTTTGTGAAAAAGCAGGATTAGCCGGGTTTACTGGTTGTGATACTTTATAATCAACATTAAACTTACTATAATCAGGTAAATAAGGCCTTTTAGGAACAGCTATCCAGAGTACAAGATAAGCCAGAATACCTGAAGCCCCTGCCATTACAGCAACTACAAAAGCAATCCTAACCCAGGTTACATCAACATCAAAATATTCAGCGAGTCCGGTACATACCCCGGCTATCATTTTTTCCTGCTCGATGCGTTGAAGTTTCTTTTCCATTTTTTTTAGCGTTTAATATTCAATGATATATTTTTCTTTTATTGAATGATCAAAACTAATCCTTGATTTCCAGCTTCTAAATACCAATTAGGCAGGGTATCCAAAGTTCTCGGTAAAGCACATAAATTTGTCGGTAAATGAAGACAAATAAATTAGGGCATTAAACATTCCCTTTAACAGGCTTAATTACAATCTCATCAATATTGGCTCCAGAACTCATCTGCAGGCAGTTCATTATGGTTCTGGCGATATCATCAGATGAAATAAACCATTCGGATGGAAGGCTTGTCCCCGACCATGAATCTGTCAGGGTTGAACCCGGCAAAACTGCGGTCACTTTAATTCCGGCAGATCTCAATTCTTCCCTCAAAACCCTGGTCAGGCCCAGCAAAGCCATTTTGCTGATGCTGTATGATCCGGCGCTGAGCACCGGCTCAAGACTCGCAACAGAACAAATATTGACAATGTGGCCCCTGCCTTTAGCGATCATTTTACCGGCGAAGAACTTACTCAAATAATGCGGGGCAAAAACATTGACCTGCATTTGCCGTTCCAGACTTTCTGCCTCTTCCTTCATCAGTTCTGCGGGAATGTATAAGCCCGCATTATTAATCAGAACATCCGTGAAGTCCAAATTCTTATCTGCAAATTCAGCGAATTCTTTCACATCATCGCAATTTCCCATATCCGACCTCAATCCGTAAAAACGGAGATGGGGATAGCTGGTATTCAGTTCATCAAGAAGTGCCTGAACCTGCTTTTTATCTCTGGCACAAAATATGATATTATAATTATTAGCTGCGAGTTGCATAACAATGGCTCTGCCCATTCCCTTAGTCGCACCGGTTACAATTGCATTCATGGACTAAAATTAATAAAATCAATGATCAGGGGCTATTTAATTTAAGGCATAATCACATTTGATTACCTTTGCCTAATTATACTTCTGTCTCTGGCAGTGATAATTTTATATTACTATTGTATAAAAAGTAAAACAAGCAATTACTCTATGATATTTCAACCCTTAGGTAAATATATATTACTGTTGAAAGCAGCTTTTCGCAGGCCGGAAAAATGGAAGATCTAC
>JBAZCD010000184.1:0-6204 GCA_041671205.1 Pedobacter sp. | reverse complement strand
TTCATTTGATAATCCTTAGAGGCTCTGCGCTGAACTCTAAGGACAGGGAAGTATTATTTTGTGCGAGGAGAAATCTGTTGATGAAAAGCATTGGCTTTAATGATGAGATTTCTCAGTCATTCTTCCTTCGAAATGACGGCAGACAGGAATGACGGTAATAATAACCCGTCATTTCCCGACGAGCGAACAAAATTATTGTATTGAGAAATATATTTTACGCGAGGAGAAATCTGTTGATGAAAAGCATTGGCTTTAGGCAGGAGATTTCTCTTCGTGCCTCCTTCGAAATGACGGCCGGCAGGCAGGTATGATGGCCGGATGAAACCATTATCATAAGATTGCTTCGTCGTGCCCTCATCGCAATGACAGTAAAATGGAAACGATCTTATTACTTTCCGCTTTTGCCTTTTAGCTTTCAGCTTAAAGCTCTGTCCAGGTGTACATACCCCCCATCCACATGAATCAATTGTCCGGTGGTATGGGATGATCGTTCTGAAAGTAAAAATGCAACGGTATCAGCGATTTCCCTGGCGGTGGTCATGCGGTTTTCGAGTGGTATTTTTTTAACAATGTCTTTCAGTTTCTCTTCAGGATTGGGAAGTGTATTGATCCAGTTTTCGTAGAGCGGAGTCCAGCATTCGGCTACGATTACGGCATTGACACGAATTCCAAATGGCAGCAATTCAACCGCCCATTCGCGGGTTAATGCGTTGCGGGCTCCATTGGCTGCGGCATAGGCTGATGTTCCGCCCTGACCTGTTTCAGCTGTCTTGGAACTGATATTCACAATTGCAGCACCTCTCGACTTTTTCAAGGCCGGCAAAGCATGGTGTGCCAGCAGATAATAGTGAATTACATTTTTGTGCAAGCTGGATATAAAGCCTTCATAAGAACCGTTTTCGAGCCCGATGCTATCATTTACCCCCGCATTATTCACCAGAGCATCGATCCTTCCAAACTTCTCCATCGTGAGTCTGATTACCTTCTCACATTCTTCAGGCAGCGTTAATTCAGCTTTAATCTGGAACCCTTTGCCACCCGAAGATTCAATAGCCTGAAGTGTTTTCAAATTATCTGCTTCATTTCTACCAATGATAACCGGAATGGCTCCTTCGGCAGCCAGAACTTTAACTATCCCTTCGCCAATTCCCTTGGCACCACCGCTGACCAGAATTACTTTATCTTTTAATTTTAAATCCATTGTTCATTCTTTTTATCAACTATAATTTAGTAGCGTCAATAAAGGATGTCATTACGATCCGCCCAAGTCGGAGAAGCAATCTTCCCTCTGGTCGGTGTTATCACCGTACCATAAGCACTCTCCGCTCCCATGGTCGGTGAAAATACCGACCAGAGGAGCGGAGCCGATCAATAAATTAATTCTCGCAAAGACGCCAGGACGCAAAGGGTTACAGACTATTTATGACAATTCGTTTCATGCTATACAATGGCGTCTCTGCGTCTTTGCGAGACCATTTTCAAAATTCTAACAATGGTACCCTGAATGTACTAAAGTTTATAGAATTGTTCCGCATTCTTTCCCCAAACCAGTTCCTGCTCCCGGATACTTAATTTACTTAAATACTCATCCACCAATCCGCAAACCGCATCATATTCACCTGCAAGTTTACATACCGGCCAGTCACTGCCAAACATCAGCCTTTCTGCCCCAAAAAAGCCGAAAACTTTATCCATGTAGGGAAAAATATCCTCCTTTTTCCAGTTTTTCAGATTGGCTTCGGTAATCATGCCCGAAAGTTTGCAGTAAACATTTTTGAATGAGGCGATCTGTTTCATTTCGGCTTCCCAATTGCTGAAAAGACCACTTTTTATATCAGGTTTGGCGAGGTGATCGATGATGAAGGCTTGTTCGTTGAGGCCCCGGATCAAGTCCGGGGTGACAGGTAGGTGCTTAGGATAAATGAGAATGTCATAAGTAAAGCCGAAATTATTTAAAGCCGCAATTCCTCTTTGAAATTCGGGTTTGAGTATGAATTCCACAGGTTCGGCCTGCAGAATATGCCTGAATCCTTTGAGCTTTGAGAATTGGAAATAATGTTCGAGACGTTCATGAATGTTGGGAGAACAAAGATCCACCCAGCCCACAACTCCTTTGATAAAATCATGTTCTTCAGCCAGATTGAGGAGGAAATCAGTTTCGGTCTCTGACTGATCTGCCTGCACTGCGATGCAGCCTTGTATTCCATTGGCATCAAGCAATGGTTTCAGATCAGTAGGAAGGAAGTCATGACGTATGACTTCCATTTCCTCTGTGATCCAGTTATCTCTTATTGGGTTAAATTTCCAAAAGTGCTGATGTGAATCAAGCTTTAGCATAAGCTTTAGCAACCTGTCTGGATTCGCCAAGTCCGTCGATGCCCAACTCAATTACATCCCCGTCTTTCAGGAAGATCGGCGGTTTGAAACCTAATCCCACACCCGCTGGTGTTCCTGTCGAAATGATATCTCCCGGAAGAAGGGTCATGAAATTGCTCAGGTAAGATACCAGGAAAGGAATATTGAAGATCAGATCGTCTGTATTACTGTCCTGCATAATTTTACCATTCAGTTTTAACCATAATCTTAATTTATGCGGATCAGCAATCTCATCTTTAGTCGCTAAAAACGGACCAACCGGAGCGAAGGTATCGCAGCCTTTACCTTTATCCCAGGTACCGCCGCGCTCCAGCTGCCATTCACGCTCAGAAACGTCATTATGAAGGCAATATCCGGCTATGTAATCCATGGCTTCTGCTTCAGAAACATAGCTTGCTTTCTTACCAATCACAAAGGCAAGTTCCACTTCCCAGTCTGATTTCACCGAATTCTTAGGTATGGTAATATCGTCGAAAGGACCTACTAATGAGGTAGTTGATTTCATGAACAGAATTGGTTCTGCAGGAATAGCCATTCCCGACTCCTCAGCATGTTTCACATAATTTAAACCAATACACAGGATCTTGGAAGGGCGGGCAACCGGAGAACCTAAACGCTCTGCATCACTGATTGCATTCAGTTTTCCCTCATTTGACTTTAAGAATGCAGCCAGACGATTCAGTCCGTCATTTTCAAAAAACGCCTCATTGTAATCTTCACCAAAAGCAGAAGTATCGTATTTTACATCATTGATAATTACGCCTGTTTTTTCCTGTCCGGGTTTCCCCCATCTGATTAATTTCATTTTTTATTGAATTTTGTTTGGATGCTACTCTTTGTCTATACAACAATGAACCATCCGTATAAATAAAAAAGCCCTGAGGCATTGTTTGAATTGTATTGATTAGCTATTCAGCTTAATAAATCCTCCGTCGATCGGGTAATCATTTCCTGTTACGAAACTGGCTTCATCAGAGCACAGGTACAAGGCGATTGCTGCAATATCCTCCGGTGTTGCCATTCTTCCAACCGGCTGCGTTTTAGACAGTTTCTCGAACATTTCTTTTTCCTGACCCGGATAGTTTTTGGCAATAAACCCATCCACAAACGGGGTATGCACCCTTGCAGGTGAGATACTGTTGCAACGGATCTTATCAGCCAGGTAATCTTTGGCTACTGAAAGGGTCATCGCATAAACAGCACCCTTACTCATTGAATAGGCAAAACGATCAGCCACACCAACAATGGCCACGATAGATGCCAGATTCAGAATAGCGCCGCCCCCGCTTTTCTTCATCAATGGAATTGCAGCAAAAAGACAGTTGTAGGCGCCTTTCACATTGACATTATAAATCCGGTCCATATCCGCTTCAGAAGTCGTGTCGGCCCTTCCTACATGTGCAATACCTGCATTGTTAACCAGGATATCAATCTTACCGATACTGTTGAACAGGGATAGTACATCGGCCTGTTTTGACACATCACAACCATGTGCAGAAGCTATTCCACCATTATCTGTGATCTCTTTTACTACTGCAAGACCCGCATCCTGATTTAATTCCACGATCTCCACATTGGCACCCTGGGCCGCAAACACCATTGCGATACCTTTCCCGATACCACTTCCTCCTCCTGTAATTACTGCTGTTTTTCCTTTTAAGCTGAACATATTGTTTAAAAATTTAATAAAATTATAATGAAACACCACGTTTCCATGGGATAAAATCGTCCTGACCCAATTGCATAGCTTTGGGCTGCTCTTCGCCGCTTGCTACGCTGATCACATAGTCCAGAATGCGGTGAGCATTCTCTTTTATGGTCTCCGAACCGTCGATGATTGTTCCGCAGTTAATATCGATAATATCAGGCATTTTCAGAAATGTTTTTGTGTTGGTACTCAGCTTGATAACCGGTGTAACCGGATTCCCCGTCGGGGTACCCAAACCTGTTGTAAAAAGCACGATATTGGCACCTGCGGCCACTTCTGCAGTGGTACTTTCCACATCACTTCCCGGAGTGCAGAGGAGATTCAGTCCCATGCTTTTAACCTTTTCAGGATAATCAAGCACCGCCGTTACCGGAGATGACCCTCCTTTTTTAGCAGCACCGGCAGATTTCATCGCATCGGTGATCAATCCGTCACGGATATTTCCCGGGGATGGATTGGCATAAAAACCAGATCCATCGGCTACAGCTCTCGCATTATAAGTACTCATCAGATGCATAAAACGGGTAGCAGTTTGCTCATCCACACAACGATCACTCAACTCCTGCTCCACGCCGCATAGTTCCGGGAATTCAGAAAGCACAACAGATCCGCCCAATGAAACCAGGATGTCTGAAACATAACCCAGCGCCGGATTCGCAGAAATACCCGAAAATCCATCGGAGCCACCACATTCCAAACCGATACATATTTTCGAGATTGGTGCCGGTTTACGTTCATTTTTATTCGCTTCAACCAGGCCTGCAAAGGTTCTTTTCAGGGCTTCCTGCATCAGGTTTGTTTCGGTACCCAATACCTGCTGTTCGAGAATAGCTAATGGCTTGCTGAACTGAGAATCGCGTTTTTTGATCTCATTCTGTAAGGTGCTGACCTCTGAATGCTGGCAACCCAGACTCAGGATAGTGGCTCCGGCAACATTCGGGTGGGTAATATAACCGGCGATCAGTCCGCATAAACTGTCTGCATCTAGCTTGATACCTCCGCAGCCCATATCGTGGGTAATGAATTTCACTCCATCTACATTCGGGAATAAACGGGTTCTATTAGCCTCATTTGGTGTTGCCTTCAGATCGGTATTCAGAATTTCTTCAGTCGATTTTCCAGTTTTGTACAGGGAGATCAGACTTTCGACCTCATTCTCATAGCTTTTAACCTTCTTGTAACCCAATTTTTCATCCAGCGCTTCCTTGAGCACATTCACATTTCGGTTTTCACAAAAAACCAAAGGGATAACCAGCCAGAAATTGCATGTTCCTACCGAACCATCAGCACGGTGAAATCCATTAAATGTTTTTCCTTCAAAGGCAGAAGTATCGGGCTTATCCCAATGAGCCCTGCGTTCACCAAGCACATAATCACTGGATGCATGATTCACATTCTGCACTGTAATGGCTTCTCCCTGAGCAATATCCTGATTGGCAATACCCACCAGCACCCCATACATGATGACCCGGTCCCCCTTTTTAAAGGGTTCAATAGCAAACTTATGCTTCGACTCCACAGCGGTACTGAGAAGCAGCGATTTCCCTTCGAAATTTATTACTTCACCTTTTGCAAGATCCTGCAAGGCCACCAGAACATTATCCTGTGCATGAATCTGCAGAAACCGATGCTTTTTCCCCTCTTCGAAATTAATGTTCATTTGTAGTTATAGTTGAAATATTTTTTCCAATAATACCCATTTTTCACCCGGCTTTACTCCCGGAATGGCCTGCTGAAAGTTCCACATAAACTCCTCCCATTCCTGAACCTTAGGATCAGCAAGATCGGCTGCAGCCTTTTTTTCAAAGCTGAACTCATCATTTACCTCCATGATCATGAACAGACGGTTTGAATACCGGTAGATCGTCATATCCTCAATCCCTGAAGAGCGGATACTTTCAATAATCTCCGGCCAGACTTTTTTGTGCCAAGATTCATACTCTGCAATGAGTTTCGGATCGTCCTTTAAATCGACTGCAAGGCAATATCTACGCATAATTTCGGGTTTGAGGTTTTATAACTTTATATCCTTTTACTGCGAAAGCAAATATCACGCAAAAGCAAAATAAACTCACAATTTGTCCGTACTGAACCTTCCCGCTCAGGTCTGAAATATAGCC
>JBAZCD010000183.1:4989-6207 GCA_041671205.1 Pedobacter sp. | reverse complement strand
GGGAAGCACCTGACCGTTAATTATATGATGGCTAAGGATTCTGTGAAAAAGAGGCTTGAAGGCGAAACCGGTATGTCATTTACTGAGTTTAGTTATCAGCTGGTGCAGGGCTATGATTTCTATTACCTCTGGAAAGAGAAGAACTGTCAGGTACAAATGGGAGGCTCAGACCAGTGGGGAAATATCGTGACCGGTACAGAATTGATTCGCCGGAAGCAGCCGGTAATGCATTTGCCATCACAACCCAATTGATTAAGAAGGCAGATGGAACCAAATTTGGTAAAACAGAAAGCGGTGCCATCTGGCTTGATCCTGCAAAAACATCACCTTATAAATTCTATCAGTTCTGGCTGAATACAACAGATGCGGATGCCAAAAGCTGGATCCGGATTTTTACACTGAAAACCAGGGCACAAATTGAGGAACTGGAGTGTGAGCATGATCTTGCTCCTCATCTCAGGACTCTTCAAAAGGCTCTTGCAGAGGAGATTACAATACGAAGCCATTCTGCTGGTGCGCTTGAAACTGCCATAAAAACGTCGGAGTTTCTGTTTGGAAACGGTTCTCTGGAATTCATTAATGGTTTAAGCGATGAAGAGCTGCTCGAAGTGTTCGAGGGCCTGCCTCAGTTTAAGATTTCTGTCTCAGAACTTTCTGCGGGGATCAATTTGACAGACCTGCTTGCCGAAAAGACCCTGGTTTTTCCATCCAAAGGAGAGGCCCGTAAAATGATCAGCGGTGGAGGTGTTTCGGTTAATAAGGAGAAAGTAGCAGACCCTGCACAGGTTTTCACAAAGGAAAATCTGATCAGGGGTAAATTCATGGTTGCTCAAAAGGGTAAAAAGAATTATTATCTGATCATTGCTGATTAAACTTATTCGTATTCCCTGAAATCTGATATATAGAAACTACACCATTAAAAATAAATTTTGCAAAAACCGATCAGAGAGTACTATCATACAAAGCAAAAGGAATGTGAAACGGAAGTAAAGCGATTTGAAAGGCGAATCAATATTTATTCTTTCCTGCGTCTTTTTGTACTTATTGCCGGGATCTTCCTGTTCTACCAGTCGATCAGTCACAATCTGATCTGGCTTTCTTTTATACTGGTATTGTTTCTTATCCTGGGCTTCGCATGGCTTGTGGCAAAGCAAAGCCGGTTTCAAAAGCAAGTGGATTATTTCAGGAATCTGGGCCTGGTGCATTCCAATGAATTAA
>JBAZCD010000183.1:0-4979 GCA_041671205.1 Pedobacter sp. | reverse complement strand
AGTCTGGATCGCAGGTCAACTATCTATTCTGAAGGATCAGAATATAGTGATGATCTGCATCCGTATTCTTCCGATCTGGATATCTTCGGTAAAAGTTCTCTCTTTGAGATGATGAACCGCTCTTCTACCAGTGGGGGAATTGCGAAATTAGCCGGCTGGCTCAAGGAACCTGCTACCGTAGCTGTGATCAGAGAAAGACAGGCTGCTGTACTTGAATTAAGTACTAAATTAGCCTGGAAGCATCATTTTCAGGCAGTATTATTATTTGCAAATAAAGCTGCCGATGATCAATCGGCTGAATTGCTCAAATATCTTAATACAAGCCTTGATCGGCCTGACCCCTGGTTAAAAGTATATGTTCGCTGGGTTCTACCGGTTTTTTTAATCACAGCTCTTGGTTCCTGGTTCATTCCATCTCTTCTCATTCTTTTATCGGGTCTGATTATTCTCAATTTGATCCTGATGCAAAGTTATAATTCAAGGATCCTCAAAACCGATAGTATGATTGGTAAGATGAGCAGGATTCTGGATAACTTTTCTGAGGCTATTTTAGCTGTGCGGGATGAAAGCTGGAAGTCGGCCATGTGCCGGCAGATTACAGAAGATTTGAAAGGGGAAGGGGAGAAAAAACTTTCAGAGCAGATCAAACGCTTCTCCCTGCTGATCAGCCATCTGACGTTCGGACTGACAGCTGTTGGGGCCATCCTGAATGCAGTAATGGTATGGAACATCAGGCAGTTATTTGCAATAGAGGATTGGAAAAAAGAAAATCATGAAAACCTGCAGTATGCTTTTGATGTTCTGGCCTCATTCGAAGCATTGATCAGTTTGAGTTCTTTGAATACAAATTATCCGGAATGGTGTTTTGCAGAGATCAATGAGCAGGAAAATTATACTTTAAAGGGCAGGGGCATTGGCCATCCTTTAATTCCATTGCAAGAAAGGGTTAGTAACGATTATTTTCTGAATAATAGTTTAAAGATCGATATCATCACCGGTTCCAATATGGCCGGGAAAAGTACTTTTTTACGTACTCTGGGAATAAATACAGTTCTTGCTCTGAGTGGTGCACCATCCTGCGCATTATCAATGGAAGTTAGCCGGATGCTGATTTTTACCTATATGCGTATACGCGATTCTTTAAATGAAAGCACCTCGACTTTTAAAGCAGAACTTGATCGTTTACAGGCTTTGATTAAAATGCTGGATAATTCAGGGAAGGTCTATTTCCTGATTGATGAAATGTTGAGAGGGACCAATTCGGTTGATAAATATTTCGGGTCAAAGGCTGTTATCGAAAAGCTGATCGCCCAAAATGCGGTAGGAATTGTTGCCACCCATGATCTGCAAATAGCCGGGCTGGAGCAGAAATACCCTAATTATATCCGCAACTATTACTTTGATATCCAAATGGAAGCTGATGAAATGAAGTTTGATTATAAGCTAAAAGAAGGTGAATGCAAAACCTTTAATGCTTCTTTATTGCTTCAGCGAATAGGAATTTATCCTGATAATCAGCATCAGCAGGATTAAAATGAGGAATTATCGATTGAATTTCAAGTATCAAAATTGGTACATGATCTTTTGCATTACTCAGGATGAATGCTTCATCACTTGCAGGGACACTTGTTTCTGGTCTGATTTCTTTTACAAAACAGCGGTATGTTGACAAATTACATGCTAATCCGGCAATTATTCATTTGATTTTATTAACTTATTCGATATTAATTTAATATTAATGACAATTAATTTCATATTTGTGATTTTTTCAGATTCATATTTTTTCGAATCAGCTCAGTACAAGGCGGGTACCCATTTCTGATTATTTTTTTTTACATTTAAAACAGAATCTAAAACTAATTTAAAATTGTGAACAATGTCTAATTACTTCAACCGCCGAAAATTTTTACAGGCAAGTGCTTTCGCAGGGGCAGCCTCTCTATGGTCACCTTCATTAAGTGCTGAGACTTTAATTGATGTCAGATCATCCGATATTGGCAAATCTAAATGGGACCTCGACAGTCCGGCTTTATGTGTCGATCTTGATAAAATGGAAAAGAACATTAAACATGTACAAACCCGGTTGCAGGGTACAGGTACAGGTGTTCGTCCGCATGTTAAAACTCATAAATGCCCGGCCATTGCCAAAATGCAGGTCGCTGCAGGTGCGGTAGGGGTATGTGCTGCAAAGCTGAGTGAATCTGAAGTGATGCTGGTTAACGGTATTCAGAATGTACTGATGACAGGAGTGAATGTTACAGCACCTAAGATTAAGCATGCAATGGAACTGAGGAAGAGGTACAAAGGCTTCATTCAGGCAGTTGATAATATGCAGAATGCCAGGGATCTGCAGGATGCAGCTAAGGCTGCAGGTATTGTTGCAGATATTGTTGTGGATCTGGATGTGATCAAAAGATCGGGTATAAGAAACGGGCAGCCGGCATTGGAACTTGCCCAATTTGTTGACAAGGCACCAAATCTGAAATTCCATGGTGTTTTGGCCTATGATGGCGCTGTACAACACGTAGAAGGTTTTAAGATCCGCAAAGAGCAGGCATTTAAAACTTTTGAACCGGTTGTTCAGAGTTATGAACTGATGAAGAAATCCGGATTAAATATGGAAATATTCAGTGGCGGTGGTACCGGTACCTATGATATGATGTATGAGATCCCTGGATTTACAGATGTTCAGGTTGGAAGTTATTTGTTCATGGATCATCAGTATATGGTCATTGGCGGTGAAAAAAATGAAAAGGTATTTGATGATTTCGCACCTTCTCTGACAGTAATGGCCACTATCATCAATAACAGTAATGAAGGCAAATATGTTACAGATTCAGGGTCAAAAGCATTAACACTGAATGTACCTCATGCTAAAGTTATCGGAGAGCCTGATTTTGACTATAATGCAGGTTCAGATGAGTATGGATCAGTAAAAATTGTCAATCCAAGCAAAAAGTATAACGTGGGAGATAAATTTGAGGTAATCATACCTCACTGTGATCCTGTGGTTAATTTATATGATTTCATGTACGGTATCCGGAATGGTAAGGTTGAAAAGATTCTGCCTATTCTGGCCCGCGGGAAATCGCAATAGAGTTGAGAATTGAGAGTGGAGAATTGATATCCGCTTTCAATTCTCCATTTACTAAATAGTTGACACCACTCAATAATTTTCAATCAGAAAATTTAATATTTATATGTACACTCACACAGTTTAAATACTGTTGACACTTGAGCGTAGTTGCAACCAAATCTTATTGTTTTGCCATAAGAGTAGTGGCCATCTATAAACTTCTTGTTGAGGATAAAAAGGAATATGTTTTATCCAAACAGCTCCTCAGAAGTGGGACAGCTATTTTGGAGCACTAGTCACAGAAGCACAGCATGCCCAATCCCGCGCTGATTTTGTACATAAGATGAACGTTGCATTAAAGAAGGCCAATGAAACCGCTTATTGGATCGGCCTATTGAATGATACCGGATATTTGTCAGTGGAAATCTTTTCTTCTTTAAGTAATGATTGTGAGGAATTATTAAGACTATTAGTCAAAATTGTGAAGACAGCTAAAGGGATTAAATAGTAGCCCGTATTAAATAGAGTGTTTGAATCCTTTAATAGCAAAAAGCCCGCTAAGTTTAATCCTAACGGGCTTTTTAACTCTCCACTCTCAACCCGATACTATCGGGTCTCCACTCTCAATTATTTAAAGCTTCTTAATCTCAATATTCCTGTACCAAACCTCATCCCCATGATCCTGGATTGAGATCTTTCCTGACTTATAGATGCTAAACCCCGGCATTGTTTTGAACTTGCTTCCGGCAACCATGTTTTTCCACTGCTCATCCCACATGGTTGTAGAAACGATGTTTTTTCCGTTCATAAAAAAATCCAGTTTACCATTATTGGAAATGATCTCTACTTTGTTCCATTGCCCAACTGGTTTTACAGGTTCAGAGCTGCTGGCGATCAGATCATAAAGATCACCTGCACGGTGTTTATGGATCTTGCCATCTGCGTGGCCGTCATTATCCAGTACCTGCATCTCGGGGCCTGTATTATAGGACGATTTGTATTTTGTCAGATCTTCGTTTACATAGAATATGATCCCGCTGTTTCCATTTTTGGATATTTTCCATTCCATCCGGAGATGAAAATTACCGAATGATTCATTGGTAGTCAGATCTCCTCCCCCCTGTCCGTTTTGTTTGCTTTTGGCGTCCAGGTAAATGGCGCCATCAACCACCTTCCAGGCAGTACCGGCTTCTGATTTACCATAGGAATGCCAGCCCGATGTTGTTTTTCCGTCAAACAGCTTCTGCCATCCTTTAGAACCCGTAGTTGAAGAGCTATTCATACTGCTTTTACTTGAACCACAGCCGGAAAGAAGCATTGCTGTGAGAATGATCAGGCTGAAATATCTCATCTTATTTCGATTTTAATGCAAGAATATATTTTACCATTTCCTTCGCATCATCAGTGGTTATTGCCGGATGCGGAGCCATCGGTATTTCGCCCCATGAACCTGAACCACCACTTATGATCTTTCCTGCAAGCATTTCAATGTTTGCATCCGTTGCTTCGTACTTATTTGCAACATCAATATACGCAGGACCTACGATCTTGGCATCAACCTTATGGCAGGTCAGACAATCCGATTTGCCAATTAGCTGCTCGCCTTTTGCCGAACCGGCAGATGCATTGGCTGCAGGTGCTGCACTGGTATCAACAACCGCTTGCTCAGAAAGCGTCGCTGTATCACCTGTACTTTCTGATTTTTCAGCACTGTTGCAGGCAAAAATTACACTGCAAACTCCTAAAACAATTAATATTTTTTTCATGATGTATTGATTTTTTTATTGGTGTGAAAGTAGTGATTTTAATTAAATACCCAGAATTTTTCGGTTAAACTCATCATTGCTTCCTGTACCTGCAAAATCATCAAATGCTTTTTCAGTAACGCGGATGATATGGTCCT